>CALLZZ010000065.1 GCA_937858235.1 uncultured Clostridia bacterium | reverse complement strand
AGGATTTTTTTCTGCCGGATTTTTCTTTTACAATTCTTGATTCCCTTGCCAGTTGGTTGACACTGTATTCAAACTCCTTCCCGGTTTCAGAGTTGTCCACCTCGTCATCGGATGACAAGCCAGAGCAATATTTCACTTCGATCCCAATGACTGAGTCGTCAAGTTCAATCAGAACATCCAGCTCTCCTTCCTTGTGATATGGCCAAAAAGAGATTCGATCAGCCCAATAAGAAAGCCTATTCTTTCTCAGCAATGTGGAAAGTTCCGCTATCCGCGCTGTGGCAAGAATCCTACCTACCCCTTCATGAAACGGAAGATATCGCAAGGTACCAAAGACATTGCCAGTCAGGTCGTCTTCCAGCCGGTCGGTCAGATTGCTGCCCATGCCGCTGATTTTTCCATATAATTCTGCTATCATGTGCTCACCGCCTTCTTCATGCTCCTAAATAATTACACGTGTGCCACTTCTCAAGTGCTTTTTTTGCTGCTCTTCGAGTAAGCATTAGGCTGTCAGAAAATAAACGTTTTCTGCATCAAATAAGACTTCGGTCGGTTGATTGTATATTCTATTCACCTCATTGATGTTCTCGATAAATGGAGCCGAACAGTTCTCAGCACTTTCCGCAAACTGTTCCAGCGCCTTTTTCGTTTTTTGAGCGGTTACCCGGTCCAGTCCACTGCCCAGAGAAACCAGTGCTTCGTCAACGGGATCGTCGCTCACGACGGGAATTTGAGCGATGAGTCCTCCTACCCCCTTACTCAAGCCTGCCAGTCCATTGGCCAGGAAGGACTGTACGGAGGACTTTGAAAGTTCTTCGAGTTGATTGTAGCAGGCGGTATAGAGCTCCCGATAATGGGATGCGTATTTCTCCATTCCCTGGGATACGCTGTCTAAATAGTGTGAATTGAAGTTCTCCAACAGCATAACTTCCAAAAACGAGGAAAAAGAGTACAGGTAAAGAGCCTGCTTATAATTCTGGAATTCGTTCTGCAATTTCTGAATCTCCGCCATTACGTCTTCATCTCTGTGAATAAACTCTTTTTTTAAATATTGCCGTTGGATTTGGTCACAGCACAGTAGCAGACTCTGCTCGGCCTCTTTTCGTATATCCTGGACGAGGATGTGCTTATTTGTCTTATACTTTTCGTTGTCCCAATTGAATTTATAGTTGTTTAAAATATCCATGAGCACATTGATATCGCCGCGGACTTTGGCTTTTTCCTTGGCCTTTAGAAAGTCCATAATATCCTGTTGTAGTGCCTGAATGGCATCGAGTTTTTTCTCCATGGTCATAAGGGCGGCTGCCATGAACAGCATAGTTGGATTGCAAGCAAGAGGAGTCATTACTGCCTGTCCGCCACCGACAGTTCCAGCTTCGGTCATTAAGGAGCCTAAAAAGCCAGAACCATTCTTAAACTGCGCCATTTGGAGCCCTTTTGTATTTACATAGTATAAACCGCTCGTTCTAGCACCTCCATTGACAAAGTGTTGAATCGATGAAACCAGTGGTTCAAAGGCAACGCCCAAGGTCAATAATTTTGCAAGAGGGTACTTTTTGCAATTTGTTATCTCAAGAGCCTCTTGCGATATAGCAGGTAAATATTCAACATCCATAACCTTCATAGCCATAGATCTTCTGGCTTCAAGCTCATTCATAGTATTAGTCCCCTTCCAACAACTGTGGTTATTGTGTCAACCTGAAATGCTCTAGCGTGATATATACGATACTGTTTCCAGTCTGGTTTGATGTTTCCAAACGGAGATATATGCATATAACACCTCCGACTAACAATGAATTTCATTATTTTTACAGTGATAGTGTGACACAATATAAAAAAATGTCAATGAAAGCTGGGAGCGTATCAACCATACGCTCCCAGCCGTTTTTATGCCGTATTTACTTTTGCCATGTTTCAGGTTGACAAAATCATCGGAAATCCACAAATTAAGCACCAACTCATTTCCGTTAATTACTTAATAACTTATTTACTCAGCAACTGATCCCATAACTGATCCCATGACTTCACGAGCATCCCAGAGCATCACAATCTGATTTTAGAACTTCTTGTTACAAATCCAATACTAAACTGTTCATTACTTCCCACTTGTTTCACTCCGGCTTATTGATCTGCGCTTTTAATGTAGTGCCTGTCCTAACCATTGTGCTTCATGAGTCCCATAGAATGATGTATCAGTACCATTATGCAAAGATTGACCGACCTACTCCTTTTTTTATGCATCCAAAGGGTTGCTAAAAGGCTATGTCATCGCCAACTGTTTTTGTTCATTATTAAACACCGCAAGCTTATCTTTTAGAGCATCTTCACTTGAAACATCATCGTTAGCCAGTCGTACGCCACTCCAATGTTTTTGCCCACTTAATGTAGAGCGGAAGAAATTAATAGCAAAACGTCGCTGAAGAATATCATGCTGCTTTTGATTATAGTAGTTACACAAACAACCATAGCAAGCCGTGTTAGCCTCTTCTCCACCGCAAGTGCAGCTTGTCACAATGCGGTTGCCTTCTTGCATCATGCCAATAAATGTTGAAATATCCTTCAACTGTCGGACATATCCCGCACCACCTGGAGTGTTATCAAAAAGGACAAATCCGAAATTACCTGAACCGCCCTCCTCATCATTTCGGTACCAATGCAAACATCCCGCCAACTCGTTGCGGTCAACTGCAAGAAACTTGCTTAGTCCCTCCAAAAGAGCATAGAGAACGGTCCAAGCTATATTGATATCGGTAATGTTTTCAGATACGAACTTCAAGAGAACAACATCCGTCTGAAACTCATGGCCAAGCGCGTAAGGCTGTATCTTATCATTTGGACATTTATATCCATCTGGTTTTTCGTGAATAAACTGCCTAACCATATCATTGCTATCATCATACAGCTTACCATAGCCACATGTTTTGCAAATATAAAAGTTGGATGTATTCAGAACTGCAAGTTCGTCCATTTTACTGGATCCAATGATAACCTTTTTCCCACAAATCTGGTAAGTATGAGATTCAATTTTTGTCCCGTCACCAATATACGAAATAGCTCCTTTGTATGTGCGTTCCGGTTTGGATGTGCCGACTTCTATAGGCTCACCGTTTTCAACTACAAAACCAAACTTTGGAATAATATATTTACGGCTGAAATTTGGTAAATCATGACCACAGGAGCGACACCGCTTGGGCAAAGATTCTGTCCACAGAGTTCGGTTAAGTGTCTGACAATGTTTGCATTGCGAATAGTTGTATTCTGGCCATGCATACCCATTAAGGACACGGACATATCTGCTACGAATAAGTTTCCCATCGGCAACTACCTCAGATTCGGGTGCATATTCAGAAATTGCGGCAGACAGATCCCGATCCAGGCGAAGTTTATCATAGAATTTTCCGCCGTTTAGGCTTTTCAACTCCACTGTATCTACCGGGAAACCATATTTGGGGATGAGATTATTTCGTGACAAGAACTCAATGAGTTGCTGCCTTTTCAAGGTGTTTATGGAGTATCCAATAGACTGAATCGTCCAACATAAATTTTGATATTCTGTTGTTCCCGCTACAGCACATTGTTGCTGCCTGCTGGTGTTTCCCATCGCTTTTTCCAGTTCTGCAAGATCTGCGCTATACTTGCGGACAGCAATGTCGAATACGCCAGGCGCATCCGGATCATCTGAGAACATACGCCCCACCCATTCAAACTTATTGATTCCATAGAATATCTGGAGTTCTGGGCTGATAACATGTTCAAGGTACTCTTTCAGTGCAGAAGGCTGAGATGTAATATATTTTTTGAATTCTTCAATACCATTTTCATCAACAAAGTCGCCGATGTTCTTTTTGTACAACCCTGGATAACGCTTCCAAAAAAACGAAAAAGCAGAAGCGAAAATGTGTCTTAGAACAATCTTTTCATTATTAATATTTAATGCTGGCGGTATGATGGTACCTTTGATCATCGCCACAGGGTTCTTAAAAAAGTTCAAATCATGGGAGCTATTGGGGCAAAATGTAAGCGCATAAGCCGCAGCTTTTTTGCTTCTACCTGCACGCCCAGCACGCTGAGCATAGTTAGCCGGGGTAGGTGGCATGTTTCGCATAAAGACCGTCTCAAGAGAACCCACATCGACGCCCATTTCAAAAGTGGTAGAGCAACTAAGTACGTTGATATTTTCTTTCTTAAAATCATTTTGATACTCATATGCCTTTTCACTCCCAAGCTGCGCTGTATGCTCACGGGCTACCAAATTATCGATAGAAAGATTTGTGTAAAGCTGGTAGTAGTGATCACCTTTTCTTGCAGTTTTATAGTCGTACTGGCGGAGTTTTCCTTGGCAGTTTGTGGCCACACAGATATCCAGGTTGTATGGTGTGATTGTTTTGCATTCATCGCAAATATAGAGTTTCTCGACTGCACGTACCAAAATTGCTTTCGTATTCAGGAAATACTTATTTTTGCTACTATCATAAACGATAATTTTTTGATTGTCCAATTGACTCCAGAGAGAAGAAAGTAAAGATATTGAATAATCGAGGTCTTTATCAGGGAACATTTTAGCGATGGCTTTTGTTCTTTTGTTTTTTTTGCCCGCTTTGGGAAGCCATGAGCGCACATCTTTCCGAGTGGTGTAATCTTTCAAATAACCGGGCAACACTGAACCATATGTTAAAGACTCAAGGTCTTTTTTGGACAGGACGATTGGCAGGCTGATTGCCGCATCACGCATAAAATACTGCGCCATTGTCTTGAATAAAGCTACTACTGTATCAGAAGAAATTGGCAACTTGGGGTTTGGAAATGCATTCTGTGAAATATTAACACTAACATCAAAATATAACACGCCCTTATTCTGCAGGGAGTTCTTGGCCTTGTAATTGACCATTTCTTTGATCGTCGATACCCATGCCATTGTATGCCTGCCTTCTTCGTCTCCAATTTCATATTTGGTAAGAATATCCTCCAAATATGAAACAAAGACTTCTAGCTGTATTCCGTTTTTCATTACATCACAGTGGTCAATGCATACTTGAGTCATTAGGCGCTTAATCAGACTTTCCCTATATGTTGTTTCCAAATACGTTGCAAAGAAGGCTGCTGCCTGACGATTATCAGAAAAGGCAAGAAACTGCTTTGTCAAAGGTTCTGTTTCAGTGACTTCTTTCTCGGTAGTACCGCTACCAAAGAAATCATCCTGCAATACCTCGATTTTTTTCGTGATCTTTGTATCGGGAAGCACATCGTATAACGCAGTTGCAATAACAGCCGTTGCAGCTTCATTACCCAAAAAGTAGGGCCGAACAATACTCCTCTGGGTATTAGTGACATGGCAACATGGGCAACTATGAAGATAGTCGCCCCTTTCTTTCACCTTAATCAATTGGTTATAGTATTTTTTTTTATGACCACATGGCATACTTACCAGCGCAGAAGCTCTGGCAATAGTACCACATTTAGAACATACTATGTACTTCTTGTCATCTTGGAGATTTTCTCCGCCGCTGTCGACATTATCCGAGTCTTCTACTGCACCATCTAACAAATAAACCTCCGGCTCATAGTCATCGCTAAATTTAGATTTTTGAGTCAACTGTCCATCTACTGTTTGTCCAACAATAAAGAGTGCCCCGCAGTTGTGGCAAAAAGAAATCTCGAAAACTTTATATTCAGAATCTTCTTCATACACATTTTCCCTGTATGTTTCCATCTTCTTGACAAACAGCTTATTACTTGGTTCCAGGGTAACAAAAACGCCCTCCATACCACGAATAAACATATGGTAGCGAGCTTCAAATATTTTATCATTGTTAAGTTGCGCATTAGATGCAACGGCAATAAAGTCAGTAAAATCGTCAACTTGAACATTCAACTTTTTCGCAATGGTATTCAGTGGTAATGTCTTGTTGAGTAGTTCTCTTCGCACATCATAGTAAAATCCATCATGCTGAATCATTGCATAAAGCGTCTTCTCAAGCGATGTTTCTAGACTTCTATCAGTCTCTATGGGAATATCATGTTCTTTTAGCCATTGAAGCGTTTTGCCTACTGGGTAATTATTGCGGATCTGTTTTGCCAGGGTACGATAGATCAAGAAGTCAAGACGAGCAATGTTGGCAGGGATTCCTGGTGACACTGTGTATGACCGAACAATAGAATCTGCACCAAATTTTGCGTTACACAAAGATTGTGCGAAGTTAACAATTTTCGCATTATCCTTCCTATTTCCAAGCGTTGCAGATGTAAGAATAAACTGAATATCATTGCGATTAAGCATTGCCTCGACACGCTTTAACAGCGTGCTAACCTCAATACCCTTAGCACCTCCATAGGTATGGGCTTCGTCCAGCACGATGAATCTCCATTTATTGGCATACTGCTCACTAAAGAAAATATTGTCGCCAGGGCGGAGCAACATATACTCCAGCATTGCGTAGTTTGTAATAAGGATGTTTGGCGGCGTGTCACGCATCTGCTTACGGCAAATTAATTCATTTTTGCGTGGCTCTACGCCCTCTCTCTCAACGAAAGCGTTTCGCGCAGTATCATACTTCTCCTCAGTTTCACCCGTGAACTTACCGAATGTAATATCTGCATCCTCATAATCCACGAAGATTTCACGCAAGCGCCTAATCTGGTCATTGACAAGAGCGTTCATCGGATAGATAAGCAAAGTGCGGACACCAGGCCCAAGCGTTCCGGCTTCTTTTTCCTGCATTAGTTGATTGATCACGGGGATAAGGAAGCATTCCGTTTTGCCAGAACCGGTACCGGTGGTAATTATCATGTTATTGCCAATTCCAACCTTGCAAATAGCCTCAACTTGATGCTTATAAAGGCCACGGTCAGTTTTGAGTTGCTCCAAAGCAATAATTGATTTGCAAAGGTAGCCTTCTTCAACCAGGGTTCTAATGGATTTATCCTTTGCAAAAGAATCACTCATGCTAATAAATGGGCCATTTGAAATCACGCCATTCTCAGAAAGTTGGTCTGCAAGTTGCTTGTTGTAATAGTCCTTGTTGGTCTTAAAAGTAGTAAGCAAATAATCTCTGTAGAAATCAACTACTTTCTTTGAACTTTCAGCAGGGCGGAACAGCATTATTTTACCCTCCTAATTTTAATAAAAAATTCTGTCGTATCGCCATACAAGGGAACAAAGCGGTGGCGATCTGTTGATCTATCCAGAACCTCATCACCCCATGAGATAAGTTTCTTCCCTTGGCGGTCATAGTAAAGGTCGCCATATTCATCCCAATCCTTAGTTTTCAAAGACAATATCTCAAGATCGCTCTCTTCCCGATACAACCTGATGCGAAGGTTATCAGATAAAGTCCGCATTATATATTTGGGACCTCCCGGGGTGCTTATCTTTCGTTCTGTAAGCGTGCCAAAATACTTGCTCTCAGACTCCCTTGAGGTGATAAATGCAGTATAGGAATAATCCAGCGAAAGGTCCTGACTTTTATTGCGAATTCTATAGGGCACTATCTTGCAGTTAGAAATATCATCAAGATCCACGGCACCCACTTTATGCTGAGGTCTTCCCACTGGCGTCTGTTTAATAGTAAAGCCAAACGGATCCACCTCATTTTCAAAATACTCTATATCATATAATCCGTCAAAGTCCAGTTCTGGGAATGGATTCAGCCCATTAACTAAAGTCTTTTCTACAACAATCTCTTTCGTATCATTCTTTGCAAAACGAACAGATAGCTGGGAATTTCCTCTGCAATCTGCATCAACACAGACAATACCATCATTAAAAACAATATCTTTCTTATTGATCCACAGTCTTTTCTGCACTCGGTACAGACAGATATTTCTCCACTTGTTATCATAGAACTTTAGTTTTATAGAGCTAAATGTACAAGAAGATGCCCTAATACTTTGGGTAATCGATGATATATCAAAGCGGAATACTCCGTCTGAGATATTCTCACCAGGAATGAGCTCTTTTTCGTTCTTTCCTTTATACACAAGGGCCGCAGACGCTCCAGGAACATTGACATACAAGTCATTTTTCAATTCTGTATGCCAAAGATAGTCTGGGCGTTGTACTCGCCATTCCTTCTCAAAGCCATATTTGAATATCAGTAGCGGTACGGACAGGTCATACTCTGTACCAGCAAGCATTAGTTTAAAATCTGCGCTTTCATTTCCGTCAGTCAAATCGACAATGCATTCTTCCGGAGTTAACCAACTGCAGTTGATGGGAGTTAGCATATAATCGCCGCTTACAAATACAGAAGCAGTCTGTTGGAAGATAAATCGACGTCTTTCCGGATAACACCGCAAATCTGTTATCAGAACATAGCGGCATAGCAGTTTTGGCGTTTTTCCTGGTTCGTCAAGCCATATCAAATACTGCCCCTCCACCGGGTCAAGTAGGTCATCCAGCAAGATCGTTACACCATAGTCATTAGGGTCATCTGGCAATTCAATGATAGAATTAGCTTGCCTGACAATATTGAACCGCTGCTTGTTGCACCAAACAAAAGAGCCTTTAATCATTGCCCGTGAAATCATGAAAGAAACTGTGGGGTGATGATACGCCGTTTGAATTTGTTTTCCTTCAAAAATAAGCGTATATTCGTTCGATACAAATTCAAATAAGGGTGCATCGTCGAAATGGCCAGTCACGCACATCTTACGACCATCCAAGTAGAGAACCGTACCATCGGTCACTTCTGCAAAGGAGTACTCATCCCATGCGGGGTAACTTGTGTTCTTATATACAGACTCAAGGTTTCCAGAGATTGAAACTCCACTTTTTACAAGCAAATAGTTTTGCCCTTTGTGGAGCTTATCTGTTTCATCAAAATCCGCATCAAATATTCTGAATGATTTTTGCGGTATCTCAAATATTTTCTTGTTGTTTGATTTAATCTCAATGGAAAATGCTTCAAAAATTGAGTCAACTTCAATTCGAGTGGGTTCAGATACAATCGCGCCGAAGGCTCGGTATAGGCTGAGCGGAACCAGAATTGTTTTATCCTTGCACCGAACACATGCGCTTACCGCACCAGCAAAATCCTCTTCGCGAATCTTCTGCTCCGGAATTACCATAGATGCTTTTCCGGCTTCTCGGTCTATTTCAAAGTGTGGTTTGCGATAGAAAACACTGCTATGACGCTTTTTTTCTGTTTTTGTCGCACTAAAGCTGGAAACATTCTCTCCCGTCCATACACCAAACGCTTCCGCGATTCTTTCGTGTTGGTTTGGGATTTCTCCATCGTAATAATAAATATCTATCATTTTCAGATGCTTTATAATAATTCCTGCAATAATAGATGGAGAACATTGCGCAATTGCGCAGCGCGTTGCCTTCAATAGCTTATAGGTCTTTGCTGGCTTATTCCCAATTTTTTCAACTCTTATGCTATCGGCATTTTCGTTTAGTGAATCTTCAAAAAAGTCTATCATTTCATAGATATCGTCTTCTACATCATCTGTCAGCTGGCGCATAAGGTTTCCCTCATAAAAGGAGAGAAGAAAATCAAAGTAGCCATTCAGATAGTTATTTGGTACAAAGGCATGTGCTTTAATATTTTCAACGTAGGCATACTTTGAACCGGCATCACGCTCTATTTCAAACATTTTATAGCTTCGTAGTGTAGTTGCGAAAATTTGGCCAAGCCAATTTCTTTTACTAGAAGATATATTAGTTCCTATTTCATCCAAAAAGTAATCCCAATAGTTTCCTTCTTTATAAGTACGGATTGCAATTTGCACAAGAGTAAGGGACAAGAGCAAATCAGAAGGCACATTTGTCTGCAAAGACATGACTTTGCTGCGAGAAATATCAAGTAGTTCTTCGTAGTCTTTGCCAGTCACAGGAATCTGCCCTAACAATTTAATGTTGTTGTTTGAGATATAGTTCTCTATCTCTTTTACATTATTCATTAGTGTCTCCTATTCTTCCGTTTAGGGCAGCTTTTCCTTCTTGTTCGATAGATTTTTTCAGTATAACAAGGCCGCCTTCAGTTCCAATTAAACGAGTCCACTAACTTCGTGTTAGTGATAACCTATTGTTGAGCAGCATAATTGCTAAACTGTGCAATATTTGCTGTATTAATTTTAACTCTTTTTTACAAGTATACCACAAATTCTCGTTTATGGGACATAATTTTCCTTTGATGGGATCACCGTCCAGAATCGACCTCTCACAATGCTATAAAGTTTTTGCTGATTCCTCCAAACCACCCTACATACGCACAAAAAGCAGGGAGTATACCAAACGATACGCTCCCTGTTACCTTTACACTTTATTTACTTTTGCTAGGTTGACAAAATCATTGGAAATCCGCAAATTAAGCACCAACTTGTTTGTTAACTATCTGTTAATCGCTTGATAACTCATTTACTCAACAGTTCATCCCACGTCTTCACCCCCATGATTCCGTCCATGGCAAGCCTGGTCTTCGTCTGATAAGCTTCCACGGCGACCTTAGTCTTAACCCGAAGATACCATCCACTGCAATACCTTGACCTGCTGGCCCTTGTCTCCCTGTTTCAATGTATCCATGTCATGTACCTTCCCAATTTCCGGTGTCGATATATTAAACGACACACCTTGCTTCTACTTTAGCAGAAAGGACGCACTACTACGTTACTACGTTTACATGGTGACAGGTTGCAATAAGTTCCTGCGCATTTACTACGCCCGCATAAAAGAGATCTGGATACCATAGACGCCGCTGCATAAGTTATCAATCTTTACTGGCCAGCGCAAAACATTCTCCTGCGGTGGTTTGCTTTGCTATATCATTTTCCTTTATGCATAAGTTATACTTTTTGGGGTTTATATTGATTTGCAGGTTTTAGTTTTATACCACGGGTTAGAATTATTGGTAACATAACATGCCACAGCTAAAATTGTTTTTATCATATTATTCGTTATCATCTCTTCTAACTAATGTACCTACCTCTCCATTATTCACAACAATTTCCACTTCCGTCGAAACATTTAAAATCTTTCGTTTATTATTAAGATAACCTAACAACTCATCTTTTTCAAATGGTACATTAATTGCGCCAGAAGAATAAGTTTTATCCTTCTCATTATATTCCAAATCTATATCCTTTACTGACAATGGTCTTATAGAAGCATTGACCTTGTTCAATCTTATTTGTAACCTTCCCTCTACTAGTGCTAATGCCCCAGTATTATAATAACCAGCAAAAATACATCTGCATTTTTTAGCAAATGCATTAAATTGATTCTTATATGTATAATCGATATTTTCTAAAGCATATTCTGATCCCATTAGTATACCAATTTTCTGGTCATCTAAAAAATTAATATAATCTATATCATTTTCAAATTTGGATCTTTTTGTTTCAGATACAAGTCCTCTTCTCAAGAGTTCATATATGATACAAGCAATAAAATTAGCATCAATATTAGAATACACATCGTCAGCAACATTATCATTTATCGTATTAGTCAATAAATGATAGTTAAGTAGATTAAATGTTGCGGTCCATTTTCGAGTGGGCTTACCTTTTTCAATAGTTAATTCACCAAACGTATTTTCCATATGGTCTGCAATTTTCTTTTGAATACTTGCCACGACAGCCTCTTTATCTGTTTCTGTATTATACTTTTCTTGTTCTTCTTTTGCTTTTTCGACTTCCTCTGTTTTGTAGAAAGATTTTAATGTTTGTTCTAACTGGTTATACATTTCTTCAATTTTACCATCAATTGCAGAATCGGAATCACTGGTTCTCGAATCACCAAAAAGCATATAAAACTTTTTTAAATATTTTTTTGTGTTCTTTTCTCGTCCTTCTAAAAACTGATTAATATATACAAATGGTGCATCTTTTAAATAAATTTCTAATTGTTCATCTCTAAAATCATATTTATATGAAACAATCAAAATTGAAAAAACATAGAATTCTCTAATAACATCTTTCATTATCATTATCTTTCCATCTTCGAATTTAGGAAACCATTCGCATTTAGATAACATTATTCCCAGATCGCCTTCCAACTCCGAATATTTTTTGATCTGACTTTCAATCCGAGAATAATAGTATTCATTGATATTCCTTATATCTTTATCTTCTAACAATTCAATTGCTGCTTTTTTTAAATCAGGTTCAATACAAAGCTTAGATTCTTTCTCAGCTAAATAGTATAAATAACAATCAATAGATAAATAATACAGAATTTCTGTTTTGCTGGTTTTGTTATATCCATTTGACATAGCTTGATAGAAAATATTATCTTTAACAGCACTAATGTATTTATTATCAATAAATCCTTTGCAGTAATAAAAGCAAACCTTACAATTATATTGTAAAAATTCATCTCTTCTTTTAGCTGGTACATTATAAGTTAAATCTAAAGATAGATCATACAAAGCCGTTCCCCACTTTTTGATAATAGGCTCTAAGGGTTCTTGATTTCTTTGCTCTTTATAGTTCAAAATATAACCAATTAAGGATGATAAATGAATGTTATTGTATAGCTC
>CALLZZ010000064.1 GCA_937858235.1 uncultured Clostridia bacterium | reverse complement strand
GCGGAGTGTCCTTAAAGGATACTCAGATCCTATAAGGACACTCCGCATGGTGCGCTGGACGGCGCAAAGCTTGAACACGTCGAGCCCTTGCCGTCCATGGCTTTCTCCAAAAGCTTGAGCGTGACCTTGCAGTTTTCTCCGGTGTAATTAAGCACCAATACCAGCTTGTCGTCGTCATACAGATAGGCAGCGTTGAGGAATGTATCAACCAGAAATATGCGGTATTCCTCGTCGTTCGCGTCTCCCTTCCTGAACTTTTCCAGAAAGTAAATGATCTGATCGCGCTCCAGATCCGGCTCTGAAATCAATTCACGAGCAATGCCCTTTTCTATATCCTGACGCTGAGCTTCAAGCTCCATAAGTCTGGACTTTGTGCTGGGAGTAACAACACCGGCCTCAATAGCTGCAAGCATATTATTTATTGCTTTCTCTGTGTCCTTTCTCCGGATCTCCAAAGCTGTGAGCGCCGACCTGTCCTTTTCCCTGCTCTGGTATTCCATGACGCGATCTGCCACTTCGTTGATGAACTCGTCAGAGTGCACCAGCTTCACGAGCTCGGACACAACCAAGTCCTCGATCCATTCTTTTGGAGCTCTCTCTTTTTCACATTTATGAACCCTCCGGCCATTGCATGTGTAATAACTGTAGACCTTTCCAGAGTGGCTTGTCCCTCCGTCTCCAGTCATGGGCTCGCCGCAATGACCGCAAAATAATTTTGTTGTAAGTAAGAAGCCGCCGAGCTCCTTTTTCGCAGCTGGCGCTCTGTGGTGAATACCAACCATTTTCTGCACCTTGTCGAACAGTTCCCGATCAACAATCGCCGGGATCGCGTCCTCTACCCTTATATCCTTAAATTCATAAACGCCGACATATTTCTCGTTCTGGAGGATCCTGCGTATACTGTTTTTATTGAACAGGCCGCCCCTACTTGTCCGGTAGCCTTCGGCGTTCAGGCGTTTATATATATCTTTTGCCCGTTCACCGGCAGCATATTCCTCGAATATTCGGCGAACGATCGGGGCCGTGGCCGGATCTATCTCGAAACGGCCGTCGGGCCCTTTTTTTAGTCCGAGAACAACCTGCCCCAGAGTTTTGAGCTCCAGAGCGCTGTCATAATACCCGCGCTTTACGTTCTGGCTGAGGTTTTCGCTGTAATATTCAGCATACCCTTCCATGACACTCTCTAAGATGATCCCCTCCGGGCCGTCTGGGATCGTCTCTTTTGCGTAGAATATCCGCACGCCGTTCTTTTTCAGCCTATATTTGTACATGGCCGAGTCATAACGGTTACGAGCAAAACGATCCATTTTCCAGCAGATCACAGCCTGAAAAACGCCGCGCTCGCAGTCCCGGAGCATACGCTGGAAGTCCGGCCGCTTATCTGTTTTCCCTGTCATGGCCTTGTCGACATACTCTCCGATCACAATCATGCCATAACGCCGGGCAAATTCGTGACACTCACGCAGTTGGCCCTCTATACTTTCTTCGCGCTGCCCGCTGCTGGAGTATCTGGCATAAATCACCACGCGGAGTGCCGCAAGATCTTCGACTTTCTCCCTTGCCATTATAAAATGGTCGGTGTATCACTGCGCACCGTCGGGCCGTCTACGATACCGCTTTTTTCTTTTAGCTCGTTAATAAACGCTTTAAAACCTAATGGGCCGCCCACCTCGAAAGACAGAACCTTTGGCTCGTCACTCCCCGACGCTGTATAATTTATCACAAAATAATTTTTGTACTTCGTTTTCTGCTTTTTTCCGACACCCGAAACGCTACCAATAACCGCACCCAAAGGGCCAAGAAGTACACCGCCAACGACAGCTCGGCCGATCACGCTCTTGTCTGCTTCTTCGACCTCTTTTTCGTTTACGCTGCCCACCTTCACAACCTGATCATATGAGAGGTATGCGCGAGCCTTTCCTCCAACAATCTGCCGGATCTCAATCTGATCAGGCAATAAAGTAACACTTACAGCCATACCACGCGGGATAGCCTCGATCCCGTCAAACATAATTAAATTGACTGATCTCTCTCCGTTTTTGGTTTTACTAAAAAAAGCCATAATATAACCACACTTTCTCCCTGCTCTCTGGCAGGGTTTATTTTTTTGTTTTATTTAAAAGTTCCTCCGATATTACAAAACAGTCGGTGCATCGCCGCGAGCTGCTGGCTCGCAAGCTATCCCGCATTTTTCTTTTAACTCAGCAAGGAAAGGACGGAAGCCGATTGTTGCCCCCACGATCTCGAAAGACAGAACTTTCGGCTCGTCGCTTCCTGCCGCTATGTAATTTATCACAAAATAAGTTTTTTCTTTGGCCTTCTCTTTTTTCCCAATCCCAGACATACCACCAATAACTGCACCCAGAGGGCCAAGAAGCACACCGCCAACAACCGCCCGGCCGATCACGCTCTTGTCCGCTTCTTTCACTTCTTTTTCGCTGACGCTTGCCGCTCCTTTAATTTGAGCATAAGACAATAAGGCCGGGGCGGCCTTGCCCAATCGTTGCCGGATCTCGATCCCGTTGTCTGCCAACGTAATGCTAACAGCCGCCCCTTTACTAAAGGCAGCAATGCCGTCAATCATCATAAAATTGACCGAGCGAGCCCCGCTTTTGTTTTTTCCGAATAATGCCATACTTATAACCACCTTTCTCCCTGCTATTAGGCAGGTTTTATTTTTTTGCCTTTTTAACTTCCTCATCTAATTCAAAAGCTCTGGACAATAAAAGCGTTTGTCGCCTAACATCAAGAGTTTCGTATATCTTAAGCAATTCAGCCGCTTGATCCGATAGCTCCCGTTCTATAATGCCGCCATTTTTAACAATTAGCGTGGTTGCATGATTGCCTTGTACAACAGCACTGTGTGAAACATTTGCTGCTGTATTCTGTGGCTTACCTTCTGTCAGATATTCAATATTCACCCCGAAATAATCAGCAATCTTTTTTAAAGTAGACGGTTGCGGCACTGATCCCTTTTTCCAGCCGTTTGGCGTTGAAGTGGATAATCCAATATCGAGGGCCAGTTTCGTTGGCGAAATGCCCCGCTCCATACATAAAGCTAAAACCTGTTTATAGAACATTTTGATTCCCTCCTTATACGATAACAAAATTAAATCGAATAAAACTATTGACAACCGAAGAATAGCGAAGTATAATGAAGGCAACCGATTGAGATTAGGGCGCAAAAAACACGTCCGACAAGTTTCTGGTTTTCAAAAAATATCGGTTTAGTTCATTGTATGATTGTTCGCGCCATTCATTATATAACTAAACCGAAGCAAAGTCAAGTGAAAGGAGGGCGAATAATGGAAAATTTTATGACTTGCGAGCAAGTCGCCGAACGATACGGCGTAAAACTAATCACCGTCTGGGCGTGGATTAGGGAGAAAAAGCTACCGGCGATCAAGATCGGAAAAATGTACAGGATCAGGCCCGCAGATCTCGCAGAGTTTGAAGCGGCGAGAATGACCAAGAAATAACAAACAAAGAGAAAAGTAGGAGGTGATCACATGAGCAAACCATACAGAACATGCCCACATTGTGGCGCACATCTTGACAGCGGCGAACACTGCGACTGTCAGGATCCAAAGTGTGATACGGAGGCGGCGCAGGAAGCCGGGCAGGAAGCTGGAGCACTTGCCACATGCAAGCAAAAAGAGCCCGCACTGCTCATGCCCGGAGCATGACGGCACGCTATGAGACATGCCGCGAGTGCGGGCGAAAATGGAACGTAAGCAGACAAGCAGTGATACCACAGAGCGGCTACCTCTGCCCGATATGCAGGGGGAAGAAACGAAAGGAGGCGCAAGGCCGTGAAAATAGTCAAAACAATGGCTCCGAATCACGTCGCAGTAGACTTCGCCGCGATCCCTTCGCACCAATCTGACGCCATGTGCAGGATATTGATCGGCTGCGTCGGCCGCTTATTCGAGGATCCGGCCATTCAGGCCGACTATAAACGCTGGCAGCAGGAACGCCAGCAGAAAATAAAAGGAGAAAAAAGCCATGAAAACAGGAAGAACCCTGCAAGAACTCGCGGTTGAACTTGACCGCCAACAGCACGCCAAGCGCGACTTGCTGATCGACACGCCCGCCCTGACCATTGCACCGGACGATACGACCGGCCGCTTGCTGCTGAACATCAACAAAGGAACCGGGGGCGACGGGATTGTGGAAATTGAGCAAATGGGCATTAACGACATTGCTCACCGCCAGATCGGACAGCACCTCGGCATACCAGCCAAATATTACGACAAAATGCGCGACGACTACCCGGAGCTGCTGGCCGCGAACGTCAACGGCTGGTTTCAAAAAGAACCAGCTCGCCGCATGATCCGAACGCTGGACGGAAACGCCCGCGCCTTTCTTTCGGACAAGTACCGCAGGATCGACAATTACGAGGTGGCCCAAACCGTCCTCCCGATTATTAGCCGTATGGGTGGTGCTACCGTGGAGAGCTGCGAACTGACAGACTCTCGCATGTACTTAAAAGTCGTAAATCCGCGCATTGAAGCTGAGATCGTCAAGGGTGACGTTGTACAGGCCGGTATCCTGATTACCAACAGCGAAACAGGCCAAGGAAGCGTCAACGTATCCCCTCTCATTTACCGGCTTGTGTGCTCTAACGGCATGATTGCAGCCGACAACTCTCTCCACAAATTCCATGTAGGGCGCGTAAACGAGGCGGGCGAGGACTTTGCCATATATCGCAATGAGACAATCGAAGCCGACGATCGCGCCTTCCTGATGAAGATCGAGGACACAGTCAACGCGGCAGTGGATCAAGCGAAATTCACCGCCATTATTGACCGCATGAGGCAGGCCACCGAAGCAAAAATGGAAGTCAAAGCAGTGCCTCATGTTGTTGAGCTTGCCAGTAAGGAATACGGGCTAACTCAGGACGAGGGATCCGGAGTCCTCGGCCACCTTATACAAGGTGGCGACTTATCACTCTACGGGCTGGCGAACGCCGTCACTCGCCACAGTCAGGACGTAAAAAGCTACGACAGAGCCACCGAGCTGGAGGCTACTGGCTGGAAAATGATAACCATGCCACCGACTACATGGCGAAAATTGAACGAAGTATAACCGGCAAACCCGGAAGAAAGGAGCAAACACATGAAAAACGAGGTTATTTTTGACGGCCGGGGGATCCCGGACATTATGGTGGTATTTACCCCCGACGAGCTGGGACTTCCAGCAGAAGTCAAAGGCAAGGCCGTGAAAGAATACGCGATCAGCAAGTACCCCAACACCATGATCGGCGGCAGGCCGTACTCCATGCCCTACCAGCAGCCCGCTGTCAACGTGAGCCACGACGACGCGATCAGGCTCTGCGAAAGTAAAGGGCCCGGCTGGCACTTAATCACGAACGACGAGTGGGCCGCGCTGGCGCACCAGAGCCGAAAGAACGGCACCCTCCCCCGCGGCAACACCAACAACGGCAAGAGCCACAGCCACCCGGAGGAAATCGGCACTACATACGAGGACAGCTACGGCAAGACGCTGACTGGCTCCGGCCCGGTGACGTGGAACCACGACCACACGGCCGAAGGTGTGGCCGACATGTGCGGCAACGTCTGGGAGCACGTCGGCGGGCTCCGCTTCCTGAACGGGCAAGTGCAGATCATACCGGGTAACGGCGCGGCAGCAGGCGCGGATCAAACGGCAGACTCACCGGAATGGACGGCAATCTATACGGCCGACGGGGATCCGGTATATTACAACGTCGGCGACGACGAGATCAAGCTCCAGCCGGTAGAACCGGAGGACAAAGCGTGGGACGGTGTGCCCTTCGTGGATCTGGAGGTTAGCAGGGACATTGACGTGCCGGAGAAGCTGATCGAGCTCGGCCTCTACCCTGCACCCGGATATGAGGGTACGGACTACTTCTGGCTGGACACAGACGGCGAACGCTGCGTGTATCGCGGGGGCTACTGGCGCGACGGTGCGAGCGCTGGCGTGTTCTCCCTCAACGGCACCAACTCCCGCTCCGGTGTGAGCACGACCGTCGGCTTCCGCTCCGCTTTAGTCCGCTACTCTGGCGACTCTGACAATCTGGATCATCTGGACGACGAAGCCACAAAACCGGACGACACGCAGAAGGAAGGCAATACTCCGCTGCTGCCTGATACTCTGCCCAGCCTCATGCGGCTCGTTCTGGCCCACCAGCTGACCGTCCTTTACAAAGCAGCGGGTGGTGAGGATCCGGACAGCTTCACGCGCAAGGCATACAAAGCGACAGACAAGGAACTCCAGACGGCTGCGGCCCTCTCTCTGGCACTGTCTCAGGTGAACGCGGGCGTGGACTTATATCGCAGCATGAGCGAGCAGCTCAAAATCGCCACCACCATGACGCTGACGATCGGGAAGGAGGCGGCCGACCATGAGTAACCTCGCGGACATTTTCGCAAGGTACAAGGCCGCCGTGTTCTTCGACACAGAGACGAACGGCCTCAACGCGGACACCTGCCAGATCATTGAACTGGCAGCGATCCGGATCGAGCAGACCGATCACGGCACCCTCCGTATGGCAGATAGCGCCGACCTTTTCGTAAAGTTGCCGGAAGGCCAGAAAGTCCCGGAGAAGATTGCGGAGTTAACCGGGATCACCGACAAACGGCTGGAGGCCAAAGGAGTGACAGAGGCCGAAGCTGCAGCACGCTTCACCGACATGCTCCGGGGCGGCCCCGTGCTACTGGTGGCCCACAACGCACAGTTCGATCTCCTTTTCTGCCGGGCTATGCTCTGGAGATACCCCGGCGACGGCGAGGAACTACTGGAGGCCGCCGACTACCTCGACAGCCTCACAGCGTACAAAGACCGCCGGGCCTACCCTCACAAACTGGCAAACGCGATCGTCGCCTACAAGCTGGAGGACAAAGTGCAGAACTCACACAAGGCGATCGACGACGTAGCAGCACTCTTCGAGGTATGCAAGGCCATGGACGACGAGCGGCCCGATCTTCTGGAGTATGTGAATGTGTTCGGCTATAACCCGAAGTACGGCGTCAGCGGCCGCCGTCTCGACGGCGTGATCTATCACCCCCAGCGTTTCAATAACTACATGACAAGCCCGGCCGGGACACTTCCGGCCATTGTGAAGGAGGCAAGGAGACATGACGCAAAGCAAGAGCCCAGCACTCATGGCGACAAGCGAACAACTCAGGGAGGCCGTGGAGGCCCTTCTGGGCTGCCCGGTGCCCGAAGAATACTGGCCGAGAGCCGAACAGTACGCCAGAAGGAAACTGGAGCGGGCCAAAGAAATGCAGCCGGGCGCTGACTATTACGACGATTTTTACCTCACCCTCCTAACCCGCGACACGGTGAGAGAAATGGCTTTTTCAGACTACACCATGGCGCTGTGTTTGGA
>CALLZZ010000063.1 GCA_937858235.1 uncultured Clostridia bacterium | reverse complement strand
ACATAAACGCTCTCGGAAAGAGGTGAATACATGAAGCACAACTTGAAAATCAGTGTTTCAAAAAAACCACAGACTGGCGGGATTGTTTCCTGTCGAAACGTCACCATTAGGGAGCGTTTCCTTCGTTTTTTACTTGGTGATAAGCAGAAACTAACCATCCTTGTTCCGGGTGACACCGTACAGGAACTCGCCATCAGTGAGATTAAGGAAGGAGGAATAAGCCATGAGCAAGATCAAGCTACTCCTTGATGTGGTTTCCGATATGCGCTCTTTGGCAGACAGCATACAAGCGGTTGCTGATGTAATGGCGGGCAATGAACCTGTCGAAACAAAAGAACCGACTACAACTGTAAAAGAGCCTGAACCAAATAAAAAGGAAATCACTCTGGAGGAAGTCAGAGCAAAACTCGCTGAAAAGAGTCAAGCCGGTCTTACTGCCCAAGTAAGAGAAATAATCCAAAAATACGGTGGCTCTAAATTAAGCGAAGTGGACCCAAAACATTATGCAGATATGTTAAAAGATGCGGAGGTACTTGGGAATGAGTGATCATGCAGTTCTTTCCGCATCAGGCGCCCATAGGTGGCTGAATTGCCTTCCGTCTGCACGATTGGAACTGGAGTTTGTAAATAACGAATCCAGTGCAGCTGCCGAAGGCACCGCCGCCCATGCTCTCTGCGAACATAAACTCAAAAAAGCACTTCACATGAGAAGTAAGCGTCCTGTCTCAGTTTATAACTCCGATGAGATGGAAGAACACAGTGATGCCTATGTGGAATTTGTAATGGAACAGCTTGAGCTGGCAAAGCAGAGCTGCACAGACCCTTTAATACTAATCGAACAGCGTCTTGATTTTTCTTGCTATGTTCCACAGGGATTTGGAACCGGTGACTGCATCATTATTGCCGATAAGAAACTTCACATTATCGATTTCAAGTATGGCATGGGAGTATTGGTGGATGCGGTGGACAATCCACAGATGAAACTGTATGCACTGGGTGCTTTAGAAATTTACGATAGTTTGTACGACATCGAGGAAGTGTCCATGACCATTTTCCAGCCACGCAGAGAGAATGTCAGCACATGGACAATCCGGGTAGAGGATTTAAAAGCTTGGGCTGAAAAAGAACTAAAACCAAGGGCTAAAAAAGCTTATGACGGTGAAGGTGAATATCTTCCGGGTGAGTGGTGTACTTTCTGTCGAGCGGCAGTTAAATGCCGTGCTAGGGCCGAGGAAAAACTGAAATTGGCACAATCGGAATTCAAGCTACCCCCACTACTTACGGACTCTGAAATCGAGGAAGTTCTATCTAAACTGTCCGATCTTACGAAGTGGGCAAATGAAATCATTGCTTATGCCACCGATGCAGCTGTTAATCACGGTAAAGAGTGGCATGGTTTTAAGGTTGTTGAGGGCAGATCTGTCCGCAAATTCAAGGATGAAGATGCTGTGGCTGAAGTAGCCAAAGCAAACGGTTATAAAGATATCTTTCGTCAGAGTCTCATCACTCTTACGGAAATGGAAAGGCTGATGGGCAAATCAAAATTTGAGAAGATTCTCGGTGATCTTATATACAAGCCACCGGGAAAGCCGACTCTGGTCCCGTTATCGGATAAGCGTCCGGCTATGAACGTATCAAACGCAAAAAACGAATTCAACGAAATAATGGAGGAATGTGAATATGAATAATAAAAACAGAACGAAGGTTATCACTGGTGTAAGCACACGTCTCAGCTACTTTCATGGCTGGGAACCGGTATCCATCAATGGTGGGGCAGAAAAGTATAGTGTATCGGTATTAATTCCTAAAACAGATAAGGAAACCATAAATGCCATCAATGCAGCAGTTGATGCTGCTATTGAAGAGGGCATTGCAAAGTTTGGCGGTAAAAAACCAAATAAGGCTGCTATCAAGCTACCACTTCGAGATGGTGATGTAGAACGAGATGATGAGGCTTATAAAGGACATTATTTCGTAAATGCCAACAGCACTACTCCGCCTCAGATTGTAGATAAAGCAGTCAAGCCCATTCTGGATCGCAACGAGGTATACAGTGGTTGCTATGCAAGAGTGTCACTTAATTTCTATGCTTTCAATTCTAATGGGAACAAGGGTGTGGCCTGCGGACTTGGTAACATCCAGAAGATTAGAGACGGAGAGCCTTTAGGCAGCAGAACCACAGCGGCTGATGATTTCACCACAATTGAAGATGATGATTTCCTAGCATAACAGCTAAAGTATGAATACAAACGGGGTGGTGGAAGTTGTTCTTCTGCTACCTCGTTTGCATTGGAAAGGGCGGTAATACATGAATTCTATTTCTATTGATATTGAGACATTTAGTAGTGCCAATCTTCAAAAATGTGGAGTTTACCGTTATGCCGAGAGTGATGATTTTGAAATTCTATTGTTTGGTTATTCGGTTGATGGTGGTGCAGTTCAGGTGGTCGATCTTGCCTGCGGAGAGAAAATCCCAAAAGAAATAATCAATGCTCTTATGGATAATTCCATTACCAAATGGGCCTTTAATGCTATGTTTGAGCGTGTTTGCCTATCAAAATGGCTTAACCTTACTGATTATCTTGACCCTACATCCTGGAAATGCTCAATGGTATGGTCGGCTTATATGGGGCTTCCGCTTTCTCTTGAAGGTGTCGGTGCAGTCTTAGGATTGGAAAAACAAAAATT
>CALLZZ010000062.1 GCA_937858235.1 uncultured Clostridia bacterium | reverse complement strand
TACAAGATTGCGAAGGCTCTGGATGTTGATCCGAGCCAATTACTTCTGTTCAAGTGAATGCAAGACGTATGACGCTATTCCAAATTGATTCAAAAACAGGAGTGGCCGGAGGAAGCCGGACAAAGTTGTATGCGAGTCATCAAGTCGGCTGTGCACACATTTTTTATAATCTGTTTTTATTACGCAATACAGAACAGGCGCTCAACCCGGCTTGCTTCGCCGGCGTTGAACGCCTGTTAACGTGTTGTTCAATTTGTTTGCCATCTGGCATAACAGTTTGAAGCCGCAGATGAAGCTGTCAAGAGAAAAATCGGTCGCCATCATGTTTAGATCATCTACGATCCGCAGCACGATCTTTCGTTCTGCCACGGTAGCTTGTCTCGCAGCAATGTCCGATTTGCTTCCACAGCTCGCTTCAATTCTGCCATCTTCGGCCGCGTGTAAAGGCTTGCCGTACAGTACTTTCAGGGCTCTGTCCATGTGTCTCGCTTCCTTGTAGCAAGACACAAAAGCATATGTTTCAGAAAATAGCTATAAAAAAGATTCTCTGGGTACCTGACATTAAGTCAGTACTTCATTAATAATCTGCGCCATCTGTTTATTGTTCAATTGATCTCTGAAGTATACTGTGTATCCATCCCTTGATAGCATGTCAAAGAACACCCTTGCACACTCAATTTTTGCATTTTCTATGGGACGCAAGGAAGACTTCCCCTCAACATCCTTTGTCTCAACTACAATATTGAGCTCTTTTTCGCCGGATTTACGTTTTACGATATACATGAAGTCCGGACTATACATCTCACCTGTAATCGTTGGTATAGCAATACTGCTACGCGGTATTTTTCCGAATACGACTACTTCTTCAATATTTGCTGTAATATTGTCTTTTTCTAATGGTGAATCATATGCATAGACATCATACAAATATTTTGCGCTTGGTGTACCGGGAATTATTTTTGTTCCAATACGCCCCTGTGCAATATCAGTACGCGGCGTCCCATCAGCATAAGTCAGCGCTGTTGCACCGCATGGAGTTCTGCTCTTTGCATAGTGGAATCGCCCTTGTAAATGCTTGGTTTTCCAATCTCGGAATCTTGAACAGAACTCAATTGCAGAATTATCATTAAAAAATTTTTGTTCTATATGTCCGTGCCTTTTTACATATTCACACAAGGCGTTATGAAACGTAGTTACTGGAACATTTGTATTCTGTGAAATGCGCTTAAGAAATAAGCCATATGGGATAGGTCGGGTCACGGTATATTGGACTCCTGTACTCGTTACCGCTTCCATCTGATCTCCGTCGCTCTTAACGAGTTCTCTTGCACTGCGTATAACCATATCGGTAAACGTTCCCGGCTGCTCAAGAATAGAGAGGATGACAGCATTCATATCCTCGTTTATGTCTGCATCGTAAAACAAAAGATAGCGCTGGTTAATTTTCTCCCACAGTTCCTTGATTTCACTATATGCGGCTTTGCGAATTTTGATGGGACGCGGCTTGTCCTTGTTGCGGTCTTTGACCTTGCCTGTGGAAAGTCCTGCAAAGAAGTCAGGATATTCTGCAAGAAACGCATCTCGTGTTTCCGGCTTGATATTATAATGCCTGTCGATATAATGCTTTTCTGCATACAAAGCATCAAATAAATTGTCTGAAGAAACCCCAAGCTTTTTTGCCACCTGTTGAAGTTTTTCTTCGCTGATGGTGATTGCTTGCGGAATCTCCCCATTTATCTGATTGACAAGCCGCTGTGCGAAGTCGGCCTCAGTGAAGTCTACAATATAATTAAGCTGGAATTCTTCATTAGATATGCGATTTCCGTTTTCGTCCACAGGCAGGCGCAGTCCACGTCCGACCTCCTGCAGTTTGCTATTCTCGCTGCCGCTGGAGCGGAGTTTGGCTATCGTAAATACATTGGGATTATCCCAGCCCTCTTTTAATGTCCATTTTGAGAACAAAAATCGAAGCGTATTATAGCTTCCGTCTGTATTCTTAAAAGACAAAAGCTGTTTTTTCCCGTTTAGAATCTCGTCGACCTCTTTGGCAACATCTTCATCGGAATCGCTGTTGTCCTGAGAAAAGTATCCGGCGTGGCAAGCGGAGATGTCGGCGAGGCTCGCTTCCAAATACGCTCGATATTCGGCATCATGATCATCGAGTGTGGCAAGTACGGCTTCAATGCGCTCTTTCAATAGGCGTTCAAAGGCCAAGCGAAGGTATGGCTCTTTACCGTCTGTACCTGGGCGATAGGATGATATATCGTCTATAAAGAAAAGAGCCAGCGTTTTTATCTTGAAGGTGCGTCCACAGAAATTTTCACGCTCCGTTTCAAAATGGCGCTCAAGTGCCAGACGTATCATCTGCTCTTGATAGGAAGTCATGTAAATGTCTACATCCAGTTCCTCGCCGACTGATTTTATGACACCGTTTGAAAATTCTACCTTTGTGTTACCTATCGCGTAAACCGTTATTCCCTCAAACGCATCGCTTATTATGGACAGTGAGTCACTGGTCTTGAGCGTATATGACTTTGTAGCTTCATCACGTTTTTTATATTGGAACGTAACAGCGTCTTTGCTTGCAATAGATGTAATTTTCACCTTTTCTTCGCGCTTAGAAACCGGTTCAAAGTGTTCCTTTGCAACGCCCTTGATCAGATTTTGGTTGAATGATGCGCAAGCATTGAGATCATAAAGCAGATTTTGATAATCTTTTACTGTGACTTTGTTTTTTCCGCGCCCGGAAGTGGTTTCCGGAAAAGTTGCACCAAAGCGGATAATGCTTTGCGGGCATATCTCATCGGTAATGACTTTAAATGCTTTTTGATCGCGGGAAAAACGATGCGGCTCGTCTATGATGACTACAGGCCTTGTTGCGCGAATAGCGTCTAACGGCCGATAGAACCCTTCCGCTCCGTAATCGTAATCGTCGCGGCTAAGCATTCCGTTTGCTCTTACGACAAGCAACTGCATATTCATAAGCAACACATGGATTTTTTTCGTATCCTGGCAGGAACCTTTAACAAAATCACTGACTACACTTGGAAAATAGCTGCGTCCCTTTTTCTTATTCTTAGGTGCTTCCAGAATACCAACTTCGATCTCTGTGCCATACCCACAGCCGTCCGCAAAATGGCGGCGGGCATATTCATCCCGCAAAAATTGCGCGGTTCCCGCTTTGATGGCAAGCGACGGCACAGCGATGATGAATTTATTAATTCCATACCGTTTGTGCAGTTCAAACATGACCTTGGTGTATACATATGTTTTTCCAGTGCCCGTCTCCATTTTAATATCGAGATTTAGGCAATTGCCGATAGGCGTATTGCTGCGATACTCCGGAGGAACGGCATTTTGTAATTCCCGCACATTTTCGGCAAGGCGAGGATCAGTAAGCATGATATGCGGATTTTCATAAAACTGTGTGGGCGCGGTAATCTGTACGCCGTCCAGTGCAGCACAGATAGCATCGACCGCTTTTTGCTGATGCGGTAGCGCCTGTTGGAGGATTAGCTCCATAAGTCATGCCCTCCCGTCAATAACGGACGTCAAAGTTAATGCGGAGATTCTTCTCCTCATCTTTCAGCCGCTTTAAATTTGTTTTCAAACTTTCAAGCTCTGTCCATGTAAAGCTATACCCGAACAGAACGACATTTTCGGGGTTAAAGTCCCCATCCGTTTCATATTTCACTACAATGGCCTCAATCGCTGCATCGGACAATTTTTCGTCGATGAGATACAAATGTTTTCCTATGTAGTATCCCGTGTATCCAGCAAAGTTCAATTGCTCCACGGATGCGGTAAACCCATAGCCATCCCAGACAAGCCATGTTGCAAGAACGGTCGGCTTCCCAAAATCGTCCAGAACAGTGTTTCCCACATACATGCCGTTATCCTCTGGAGAGAAATCTTCCAGCTTGTCCAGCGTATCCTCGGAGGGCTCAGAAAGAGTATAGTGGCGGAAACCGAGATCTGCCGTAGTGTCTGGATGTTCCTCACGGATCTTCTTAGCGGCACGGATAATTCGCTCCATGCCAATCTGGTCAATCGTGGCATAGCCCGCATTCAGAGCTTCACTGCCTGGCTTATTGGGCTCTTTTAGTTGTACCAAAATATAATGTCTATTTCCCTCATCGGTACAATTAAGATTCATAATTGCGTGAGCTGTTGTCGATGAGCCAGCAAAAAAATCAACAACGGTATCAGAATCGCTCATTGCAAATGATAGCAATTTCTCGAGAATAGCTGGGGCCTTTGGATTTTTAAATACGTTTTGATTATCGAAGAGAGCCCTTATGACATTAGCTCCAGATCGTCCATCCATAGATATCACGCTTGAGAGTTTATCAGTATATTCCCTAACATATTGCTTTATTTCAATAATTTTCTTTTCGTCCTCGCCGTATATTATTCGATCTTCGTCAACCAACTTTTGCATAGACTCTTGAGGGAAACGGTATCCCATCAGCGGAGGCATACACGCTTTTTTTGTGACGGGATGTATGACGTCATAATAATAGCCTTGTTTTCCAGGGTTGTGTACGCTTCTACTGCCAGCGTAGATGCCACCTTTGTCGATAAACTTGTATCCCTCAAGTTTCCCAAGCTGAGCCTTATGTTCAGAATACCATGCAGTATAAGCATCTTGTAAACCCGCTTCGGAATCAAAAGGAAGGGAAAGCAATTCTGCTTCTTTGTCCAGCAAGATCATTTTTAAGTCATCTATTGAGGATTTCCAAATGGGCTCAAGGGATTCTCGGCTCTTTGAATAGGCTACAATGTATTCATGCTCAACAGCAATATTTGTCGGATTATTATCTGTTACATTGTTCCAAATTATTGTACCAATGTGATTTTCTTCGCCGAAGATATCATCACAAATTAGGCGAAGATTGGCAATTTCATTATCATCAATAGATATAAAAATCACGCCATCATTTTTAAGTAAATCCCGTGCTAATTGGAGCCGAGGATACATGAACATTAACCAGGCTGAATGAGATGCCGAGCCACGCTTTGTTAAATCAATTATCCGCTGCGCTTGTTCTTCGCTTATACTTAGTTTTTCTGATAGCTCATCAACTGTAAAGTTGAAGCTATCCGCATATGCAAAATCATCTTTACCAGTATTATACGGGGGATCTATGTAGATGCACTTAATCTGCCTTATGTATGATTTCATCATATGCTTCAATCCGTCCAGATTGTCACCGCTGATATAGATATTCTGACTGTTAGCATTCTCCGGCTTCTTGTTATGTTCCTCATCAGGTACGATGACTGTGGTCGTGTCCACAGACGCCAGTAAACGGGCATAGTTTTTGCCGAGAAACTTGAGCTCATAACCCTCACCGGTGACAGTGAGCTTGTCGTCCAAAAATTCCTTGAACCGTTCCAAATCAAAACTGCCGTCCGTGTGGAAACAGGAAGGGAAGTACTCTTTCAAAACAGCCATCTCACGGCTATTAGGCGTAACGCTGTCATTCGCGGCGATAATATCTTTAATCATTTCTTTTCCTCCAGGACTTCAAGCGACAAAATTGAAAAGCAGATGATGAATGGTGATCTGTTTTCCATCGGAATCCCTGATATGACTGGACTTGTATTGAACATCTCGGCTTCCTATTTCACGGCTAATATTCAAACGTGGTTTAGTCTTTGCAATCTCCTGCTTCAACTCATCAACAATCTCTGGTATTTTTCCCGTGAGAACATAACCCACTAAAGAAGAAACGGATGACTTCGATCCATATCTCCCGCTGGTATAGTTGCACACACCTGTTTCAACGTAGCGCTTTATATGCTTTGGGTCATGATCATATAGGTTTTTACATTCTGCTCCAAAATACCCATCATTTTTATTCCACGCACGAAAACAAAAATCAATTGCCGGCGATTGCCCACGAGGCTTTGCCATCGTGTCATCCCAAAATTGGGTTATCGGGGATAAGTGGATTGATACTCTTGCTGCCCGATTTTCCTGATGCCATATTTCATTTACACGGAGAAACCATTCTTCCGTAATGGCATTTTCGTTCATCTCTTTCGTAATGATGCTGGCATCGTGCAAATCATCATACCCTTGCCACATAACTGAAAGAAGTTCGGCAATCCCTCCCTTGCCCAGTCTCTTAGCCAAATCTACGGGCATTGGATTGGACGCAGTGATATTGCGAATACTACTCATTTTCACCCCTCCACGCCCTTATTACATCAGCATATATTTCATCAGCATCTCTACAAGCTGCCGAAAAGTTCCAGTATCTCGATTGATTTGGTTTAACAATATAGATACTGTCTTTATTGTATACCCGTACATTTCTCTTTACAAAGACGCTTCCAGATCGATCTTCCAATAATTGCCGATCAAGTTTATGCAAAAGCACATCCATCTCCTCGCTATTGCGATTAAGCGAAAACTTTGGATTTGAGGTCGGTGATAAATCAAGAACCGCGATTATCAGAGGGGCATCCCCGTGATATATACAGCATGAGAATGAATAGTGGTTTCCCAATGTGTTCTGCATGACCTCTTGCAGTGACACAGAATATTTTTGCAACAAGGCATTGTCGGGCTGGCTCAATGCGGAGGAATTCCCTTTTTTGCTATAGTAGTCGTAGACATAGTCTATTGCGTCATCAATGAGGGAAATTTCATATGGCAGCAGTTTATACTGCCTATACGCGAATTGATCTATGATCGAGAGATCACCGTTACCAACAATAACACGATCAAACAGGTTAACCGCCTCATCAACTGCGGCGGTTGTGGGCATGGGAAATGGCGTATCGATAATGTCTCCAACTTCAGATTCATCTCGTTCAACGAGCCATTTGCGGTTAGTCATTATCTGGTAGTAGACAAACACCTTTGAGGAAATAATCGAACAAAAATACTTTAAGAGGCGCTCATCTCCATGTACACCCAGGAAGCTATGATTGAACACTGCATCAAAGCTTAATACATCAGCAAGGAATCTTGACCCCTTATGACTTTGCTTGATTATTAGGTGCGGACTTTGAAAAATTTGGCGTTTTGTATCGACTGTGCATTCAAACTTTCTTTCTGTCATTTTTGGCAGTGCGTCAGGAAAGTGTTTTCCGGGAGAAAAAGTCTTTGCGTTAAGCATCGGCATGCCCAGAAAAGCATCACAAGTTTTCTTCTTGTTTCCCTTTTTGTATCCTTCTGCATATACCATGTCATTTTCATCAAGCAATTTTCGAAGTGGAGTACCTGATGCCTGCAGGGTATGTACCAAATCCATGTCGCGCGGGCCGCCCCACATAGCAATTCTCCATATTAGATCATCATAAATGAGCTCTCGTGGTATTCGGCAAATATTGGTTGGCTCAATTAAAAATCGCCGTTTATCTTCAATGGTATATAATGGCTTTGGTGTGCAATAGAAAATAGTATCAGATTTGTCTAAATTGCTTACTCGATATATTACACCAACAGCTGGCCCTGCGGCATGTTCAAACAATACCCATCTGAAAGCCGAAAAATTAATTATAACGGAAACATCGTATTTTTCAAAGAATGCTGTTCTGAATTGCTGTGCCTTTACTGAGCGATTAAACAAGAAGCCTTTACTTGGAAGCAGAAAGCAAATTACGCCCTTTGGGCAAATATCCCCCGCCCTCCATGTAAACGCCTGCGCTATTTGTTCGTCACTGACTTTAAGTTTGTCGTTTTTGATATACTTCTTTGCAGCCGGAGATAGTCTGCTTTCCCATGGCGGGTTTCCAATGACAATATCATAATCACGTTGCTCAAATTCGCAATCCCTGTCGAAGAAATCATTATGAAACAGATTATAGTGCAGCAACCGCGGAAACTGTAAAGAATCCCAAATGGTCCGTGGCTCGAGAAAATCGCACATAGCTAAACTGAGACTGAAAGAAGCAATTCGTATAGCCTCTTTATTGCTGTCCACACCAAAAATACATGCTTTCATAATGTTGATTAGGTCATTTGGTCCGATACTTTCTGGCTGATTGGTGAATATCCATTTTGCAACCAGTCGCCTATATGCTTCCACCAGAAAAATTCCTGAGCCACAAGCGGGATCTA
>CALLZZ010000061.1 GCA_937858235.1 uncultured Clostridia bacterium | reverse complement strand
GAGGAGGGTTGGTGCAAATGAAATTAATCCGCAAACGACGCAATGGATATGCCTTATTGTTCGCAGCCAGTATTTGTTTGGCGGTGTGGCTCGGTGTAACTTCTATGTTAGAAGTGGTTTTCGCCTTTGGAGCTATCAGCCTTATCTCTCTCCTGTTATTGGTGAGGCAGAGCCGTCTGCTCTATGACGCAACACTCATTTGGGATAATCGCATCCTTGCGGTGCCATCTGCTCTCATCTCCATGCCGGGCCGCCAAATGAAAAAAGACACCGAGGAAACCGTAGTATCTACCTTTGGTATCCTCATCGGCAGTGAAATTTACCGGTGGGGTCTCGATGGGGTACATGGCGTGCGGCTGCACACCGCCCATATTGATCAGGAACGGATGTACCTGACCTTTGGCGACGCGGCCCAGACCATGCGGGTAGAGTTGCTGCACGGAATGACTCAAAAGCAGGCGGTACTGGATGCCGCACAAAAGCTGCTTCGTGAAACCGGCGTAACGGCAGACATCACCGGATGGTAACGCAAGAAGCGAAATATAAACATTGGAGGTAATGCAATGAAAAAGTATGTGTCTTTATTTTTGGCGCTTATTATGATTTTCACCCTTGCAAGCTGCGGCGGTAGAACAGATGAAAACACCACGGTATCCCTTCCCGCAGTAGCCACAGAACGCGCCGCCGTGGAACAGGCGGGCGCGATAGCGACACAGCAGTACATCATCGCCCGGCTCAAAACTGAGGCGCTGATTGAGTATGACATTGAAAACGGCAGTATTGACGAGCTGAAAGCTATGACTGACGACACGCTGGAGGCATGGCGGCTCTGTGAGCTGGCCAGTGTCCAAGTAGCGGAATTGGCAGATTATGCTCAAAGTCTGCGCAGCTCCGCGTCTACGCAGGCGGCAACCATGTCCTATACATCATCAAGCCCTGCGAGGATTGGGCTATTTACTATGGTGGCCTACGCAGCTGAGGAAAACGCCGCTGTAAAATGGGCAAAGGAGCTGACCGAAAAATACGACTCCTACCCTTCAGGTCAAAAAATCAAGCAGCTTTCGGAAAACCTTGGAACCGATGCAAAAAATGCCTTTGCCCAGCTTAAAATGGCGCAGGCTATTTTAGAAGGTGCGGCTTATAACGATGAAGCCGATACTATTCAGAAGTATGAAAATGCGGCGATGGCGACAAAGACCGCTTGTAAAACAGGACTATATATTGGTGGCGTCATCGCCAGTGGAGGTACAGCCACGGGCATTTTAGAGGCAGGAGGCATGGTCATCAGTGGCGTTGATACCATAGTGGACATCGCTTCCACCGGCAGCACCATCATCCTTGGCGAAAACAACAAAGTGACAATGGCAGCCAACGACCTCAAGGATATTGTGGGCTCCATCGCATCCATCGCCGGAGGGGTCAATGTGTTCAGCGGAGACTCAATCAAGGCAGGAATAAAGGCCGGTGCGGAGTTTTCAAAACAGATGGGGTCTTTGGATAAGCTCAACTATATCGGGGAGAGCGTACTGGATTTAGTCAGCGAGGGAAAGATACTTGGCGGCACGATTACCGTGGGAGATGATGGCGAGACCACCGTAACCATGACCGAGATCAGCACAGAAGGAAAAACCCCCGATGAGGTGGCAAAGGAATTAAAGGAAGCGGGTCTGCCCGTGCCGGAGGAAGGAGAGCCTAAGACCACCGCAGAGCTGGCAGAGGAAATAGAGGAAGAATACTATTACACCGAGGAAGAACTGAACGAGGTCATAGAAAATCTGCGAAATCTGCTTTACGAGATGTTCTTGGATTCCGAAGAATCTACCGCTCCACCGGCTGAGGCAATTGGAGGGCTTTCCATAGATGAGATTGTGGGGATTTATGATGTGACACTGAAAAGCGATTGGCCCGAAGGCCCGCGGGAGCAAGCAACAGAAATAAAGTTTGTCAAAAGGGATGGGCAGCTTGAAATTGACAAAGGTTTATTTGTTCTTCTCACAAAAATGCCTTTTGATTACGACCGAAACACCAATACGGCAACATGCACTTATGAAAGGCAGGATGGAACCACTACAACAGAAACATTTGTGTTTACAAAAGAGAAGGGAAATATATATGTTTCCGGTACTTCAACAGGTAGCGCAGGAACAGTATATTTTGAAGGCTGCAAAGTCGATTAAGGCAAAATCTAACTCAGCAAACAACAAAATGATTTTAAGGAGGCTTCTCTTATGAAAAAAGCTTTGATTATCTTCTTATCGATGGTGCTTATATTTGCCCTTGCCGCCTGCGGCGAGAAAGGCGAAGAAGGATCTCAAGTGCAAGGTTCTGCTTCAACTGAAGCAAGCAACACTCCGTCTGAGGAAACGGAAAAAGGAAAGACTGGGCTTTCCCTCGACGATATCGCCGGGACTTATTCGATGAATACCTATTATGACGGCAAAGAACAGAAGCATACTGTCGTGTTCACAAAGAGCGGAGATAAATTGGTGGCATCTAGCGATGCTAAAGGTGAAGAACCTTTTGAATTATCCTATGATCAGGCTTCGGGAATAGCTTCATATGTTCAAAAGATTCCCCATGAAGACAGTGAAATCACAATAGATTCAAAATATACTTTTATCCTTGAGGATGGGGGTACAAAGGTAAACGGTGAAACGACTATGTTATTTAAAGACGAAACAAAAGATGGACCCCGGTATGAAGGATACAAGATCGACTGACTGGAAGTTGGCTTGCTATAACAAGAATTTTAGGAGGTAATCTTATGAAAAAGAAATTAATTATATTTTTATCATTGGTACTTATGTTCACCTTAGCCGCTTGCGGTGAAAAAAACGGCGGTAAATCAACGTCCGAAAGCCCCCCACCCGCCGAATCAGGCAATGCTCCCTCCAGCGAGGCGGGAGCGGATGAAAACAGGTATTACGGTATCGGAGAAGCAGCTGAGGCAAACGGGCTTTCCATCATTATTGACGGGGCGGAGCCTTTCGATTATACAGGTATGCTTTCAAGGCCGAAGGACGGATTTGAATATGTGAAGGTCTGGTTTACCTTCACAAATGTCTCCGGCGAACCGATAGATTCCCCGAACAAGAAGGATATCTATATCATCTACGAGGAAGGGCCCACCGGGGACGACAGCGACATGACATCGGAGGAAAATTCACAGGTGATGTCGGATGTGGCTGACAGGAACGAGCGGTATATGGAGGACATAGAGCTTGCGCCCGGCGAATCCACCGGCGGCTGGATGGTCTATCAGCGACAGACCGACAAAAGCGAGGTCACCATGCACTATTACTCCGGCTTTGTCAACGTCGCGCCGGATTTGAG
>CALLZZ010000060.1 GCA_937858235.1 uncultured Clostridia bacterium | reverse complement strand
CAGTTTTCTTGTTCTTTTCCTGCACATACTGCGCGGATCCATAGCCTACTTCTCTACCATCCATCACACTTGTTACTTCTGCATTTACATAGATCACAGGACTATACTCGTATTCAGCACTCAAAGTGCGATTCATGGAAAACGTCCCACCACCTGCTCCGGCAAGTTCAGGCACATCAGGTATTTGTACCATGCGATCACTTACTCGTTGAACTGTATCACTCATGGACTCAATGCCGTCAGCGAAACCTTCTCCAACAAATGCACCAAGTTTTTTAAATACTCTTGATGGGCTGTGGATCTGTGCTTTAGCTCTGACCGCTTGTTCGGCGGCTGCAGCCATTTGAGAGGCGATTGATCTTATATGCCCCAAACTTGATGCCATACCGTTTGCAAGCCCTGCTCCGATATTGGCTCCAACACCTCGCATTCTTCCGGTCGCCGAGTTAGCGGCTGAAACAATTTGATTTGCAGTACTCCTCATTGTTGAGACCGCCCTCGATCCACCAGATGAAAGAGCGGAGTTAAAACCGTTCATACTCTTAGTCGCAACACCGGGCACAGGTTGTAATCCTGATTGAACACCGTTTTTCACACCGTCAGCCATTTTTCTACCAGCTGTTTGTGCACTGCTTGAGCCAGATGAAAATGCGCTCGTGAATTTCTTTACGGCATCCTTTGCTTTGTTTCCCAAAGCATCCAGACCATCCCCAACAATGCTGACTGAGCTCTTCATGCTACTGATTGATTTCTGTGCAGACTTTGCATTGCTTGAAATAGATTTCATACTTGAATTTACCAGTTTCAGTGCTGCGGCCATTAAAGTACATCCGGCAGCTGATCCTGTCATTGCAAGACCAAAAGCTAATGCTCCGGCTGTAGCGACTAAAAATGTTGGTCCTAGTAGCAATAAGGGAGCATTCAGCACGAGCAAACCTGCCGCAAGTCCTACAGTAATCGCAAGCATTCCTGCAAGTCCCGCTGTGGCTGCTATGGCACCGGATCCAACCGGGGGAAGGGCAGCGCCGACAACTGTTAATGCCGCTCCCGCGACTGTAAGTCCTGCCCCAAGCACAACTGCGCCTGCTCCAAGTGCAAGAACTCCTGCCGCTGCGATCATAACCACACCGGAAACAAGTCCAAGTCCAACAGCTACAACCGCAAGTCCTGCACCAAGTACAGCGCTGGCCACACCGGCAGCTGCAGCACCTGCAGAAAATGCAAGCATTCCCGCTCCAAGACCCGCAATCGCTACAGCACCCTGCAACCCATATTGAGCAATTGTAGGCAATACGCCAGCAACGATTGACAATGCTGCACTTGCCGCAAGAGCACCAACACCGACCAGTGCAATTGCCGCACCGAAGGCAACAAAGCCGACTGCACCGGCGGTAAGTGCTGGGCCTAAAGCCGCAGCTCCCACTGCGAGCAACGCTATAACACCCACAAGGCCAGCCACGGCCACTGCGGCCATCGGACCAGCCTGAGCCATTTGAATTGCAGAATTTACAATCAATGCCAGCCCCAAACTGGCAAGCGCTATTCCTGCTCCAAGAGCAATAAACGCTACAGACATCTGTAAAAGACTGCCTGAGCTTGATGCACTTGCACTTCCGACTGTCTGTGTGGCTGTGGATACACCTGTTAACTTCCCCGCAATCGCCCCTACACCTTTTCCCGCAAGTCCCATAATACCCTTTGAGAAAAGCCCCAGTGCCGGAGCTACTGCGCTTACTATTTTAAATCCTTTATATGCAAGAAGCAGTTGGGGCAACTTCGTAATAAGGTCTGCAATCTGATCGGAATGTTCTGTCAGAAAACTGGCAAACTTTTTAATGGCGTCCGTAGCAGTTCCCATGATATCTGAAAAGTTACTTACGCTTTCTGTGGATCCGAACGATCCTGTGAGTTCACTTAAGCTATCGCCAATAGCGCTGACTGCTTCACCGAATGCTTCTTTAACCTGGCCAGCATCTTCTTTGATAACGTCCCAGTATGGAGATATTTTATCCAGTACACCAGGGATCTTCTCCGCCATCCAGTCGAATGCGGATCCAATCTTGTCATTCATCCCATTGATAGCATCAATCACTTTTGTTTTCGCAAAGGAATCATACAGCTTCTGTATACCGCTGGACGCTGTTGCTTCCATGTTCCCCATAGCACCTTCAAAAGTTGTTACGGATGTAGCCGCGTCTTTAGCCATGTCGGTCATACCGATGTTATTCATGGCCTGTCCCAAGAGCTCTGCTGTGATCTCGCCGTCTTCCATTGCGCCTTTAAAATCTTTACCGATAACGGGATTGAGCTTTGACAACTCTTTTCTTAATCCACCGGCTAACTGTGGGCTGGCATTTAAGATCTGATTCCAGTCCTGAGCATGGAGGGCACCAGCAGCCATTGCCTGGCTATATGCCAATCCAACAGCGCTAAATTCTTGCGCACCGCCGCCGAATACAGCAACTGCGTTGCCAACAGCCTCGGTCATTTTATCAGCGTCCTTAATTCCATTCGCTGAAAGTGCTCCGAATGTACTCAGAACATCGTTAAGAGAGAACACGGTATCATCAGCATAGGTTTTTAGAGAACCTGTAGCACCGGCAATCCTCTGTATTTCTGCTTCTGGCGTACCGCCGAACCGCATTGCTGTCTGCAGTTTCTGCATAGAATCGGAGGTTCCTATCGTTTCCTTGGTAAGTCCTGTAAGGCCGCTGGACACCATAGAAAAGGCCTTGTGTCCGATGCCAGCCATGATACCGAATCCAAGGCCGCCTGTAAGAGTGGTCTTCAAACTATTTGCAGATCCCATTGCGGTTTTTAGAGTAGACGAAAATCCATGATCCACCGCAGAAAGTACTGCTCTTACAGAAAAATCACCCATTCATTTTCCCTCCTTTCCTTAACAATTTTCCGATACCTTTGAACCTCTCCTGTGGCTTATCTGACTTCTTCTTTTTCACGCTGGCAATCGCTTTTTCATAGTCAAAGAATTTATTAAAAGTGTTATAAACCGGCCTGGTCTTATTTCTTCCGGAAGGCTTTTGTGCCTGAACCTGATAATTTAAAAAAGCCTGCTCATGGCGTCTATATTCTTCATCCACCATTTGCAGGTTATGTGCTTCAATCAGCAGCTCATATTCAGGTATCGTAAGCTGATCCACCTCCGATAGTCTCTTAAATCCGAAATAGCGAAAGCAATTAATAGCTATCTCATGGTACATTTCTTCAATGCTTACTGGTTTGCTCTTGCTTTTTGATTCTCCACCGCTTCCAGAATCTGGTTTGTCACTTTTCTGGTAGAGTTTGCTGTCTTTAAAAAACCCATAACCTCATCAAACACCTCATCAATATTGGTGTTTTCATCATCAATAAAGGCATCAATCGCCGCTTTTGTCAGACGAGGGTTCTGCCCTTTGTTTGCTGTATCAAGTACATCCTCCAAAGCTTCCACATCACCATCAATAATTCTCGCTATGTTATAGCGCGCCCCAACATTTCGCCTTACACCAGGTGCGTCGCTGTCTGTAATAGAAACTTTCGCGTTCATATCCCGAAGAAAGCCCATCCCAAAGTTGAATTGATATACCTGACCGTTAATTGTTAATTCCTGCATCTATTTTTTCCTCCATCTACTCACTTATTATCGCCATATCAACGATCCCTTGACCTACTATGGCTGACGTGCCAAGGGATGTTATTCCCCCGACGTGTCTTTTTTTGTATCCTTAAATACCAGGTCAGCGATAGCCTGCTGTTCATCACTTACAGTCGCATAGCCATCAACACCTTTACCGTCAATGGCAAACTCAAGTGCAACCTCTGCATGATCCTCACTATTTGAGGTCAGCTCATAGCTGGTGGCATATCCATGATAGTACGTAGCAGCGAACTTGCCTTCATTTGTGTCATCGCCGGGATCATCAAGGTTTGCCTCCCAGATCTCCAACATATCGCCATTTAATACCGCTGCTTTTATCTTTTTAGCAATCTCATCATTCTCGCTGGCAAAAATCGCCGTTGCCTTAATTTCTGTCTCAGGATCTTTCGGAACCCTGATGCTTCCACTCTTCGTGGAAACCGTGTCCGAATCACTCGAAATGGACGTACTGTTTTCTGTTGTGAATGCAATTGCTGTCGCATCATTCGTCTTCGCCTCATCCAAAAGGCGATATAAATATACAATTCGTTTGCCTTGTATAACTGACATATTTTTACCTCCTATACGTCAAATTCTAAATGAACCATGCATCGCCAGATCGGAGGTGTCACGGTTCTGTCTTGTATTACTCTGATTGTGGAATCACTTACTCTCATGGATATTTGATACCCAAATACATCTGTCAGCTGCATTGCCTGCCTGAAAAGAGCTTCTCCTGCATCGGAGACGTGCTTCCGCTTGTCCTCGGATTCCCAGAGGTTTAGATCAACCGCAATCCGTGCAAGCGTTCCATTCTTTGTACCTACGTAGCTGGAAAGAAAGTCTTCAAAATCCGCAAAAGGATATATGACTTCCGTCATAGGACGGCTTTCATATACATGCTCTGCGGCCAAAGGTGATACAATCTGCCATAACTTATCGTGTATGGCTTGTTCTACTGTCTTTTCCATATACCCCTCCTACTTTACCAGCTTCTTCATGTCCGCCTTAAACTGACCTTCTTGCCTCTCCAGAGACGGGCGTATATAAGGCTGAGCCCTCATGTATCGGGTCCCATATTCCACATACGGCGCATATTCAGCGGTTGGCTCAACCTCTGCAGTCAATCCACTGTCCTTAATTTCAAGACCGATGCTGCGTTTCAAAGTACCAGTGTCTACTGGTACAACACGCTCAGCAGCGGTCTGCAGTTCAGACCCGTTTTGTTTTACAACTCTCTTTACATCATCAAGCTTTACATTCTTTTTCAGGGCTTTCATGAGTTCATCAACGCCTTCAATCTTTAACTCAGCCATTGTTCTGTATCACCACCAAGCTCTGTGTATCACTGGGAAGCCTCTCAGTGTCCGTATGATAAGCTTTTCCGCCTATTTCGATAAGATCATAAGCTTCGCCATAAACACGCTGTAAACGTACAACAAGCCGGTTGGCTTTCACATCACCAAACACGGCCTGCTGTCGGTCTGCACCCATGTGTGTTACATTCGCATATTTCTTTGTTCTTACTGGCTCTCCCTGAATCCATTCTCCTGCTTCCGGATCATAATGTTTCTCAGCCTCTTTAACAAAG
>CALLZZ010000059.1 GCA_937858235.1 uncultured Clostridia bacterium | reverse complement strand
CCTCTGTGTGTGGACAGCAAAGAGGTAGATGACATCGTCAACACGGTGGCACTGCTCCAGGGCAGCTTCGGCGGCGTTAACCTGGAGGACATATCAGCGCCCCGCTGTTTTGAGATCGAACGGAAGCTGAAAGAGCGGTGCAGTATCCCCATCTTCCACGATGACCAGCACGGTACCGCCGTAGTGGTGCTCTTTCCCTACACGACGCTCTTCCGATCTGACCTGCGGCGCCGGAGCGGCAGGCATTGCCATTATCCGGCTCCTCATTGCCCGGGGGCTCACCGACGTGATTATGTGCGACCGAACCGGCGCCATTTATGAAGGGCTTCCCGGTTTGAACCCAGCCAAGAAGGAGATTGCCGCCATCACCAATCGGGAGATGCGATCCGGCACTTTGGCGGAGATGTTAAAGGGGGCGGACGTGTTTATCGGCGTTTCCGCTCCGGGCATGGTAACTCCGGAGATGGTGCAAACCATGGCGAAGGACGCAATTTTGTTTCCCATGGCCAATCCTACTCCGGAGATTATGCCCGATCTGGCCAAGGCGGCTGGTGCGGCGGTAGTGGGTACTGGCCGCAGCGATTTCCCCAACCAGATTAACAACGTACTGGCGTTCCCGGGGATTTTCCGGGGCACCTTTGACGTGCGGGCATCGGATATCAATGATGCCATGAAAATCGCTGCCGCAGAGGCTTTAGCCGAATTGGTTCCGGCAGAGAAGCTCAGTGCGGAGTATATTCTGCCCTATGCCTTTGATGAGGCAGTACGGCCTGCTGTAGCCCATGCGGTAGCGGAGGCGGCTCGGAAGAGCGGCGTAGCGCGGCGGTAAAGCACCGTTTTTAACCCGATTTTAAGGAAAAACCAAAGATCATCAAAGGTACATCGGGTATGCTGTAAGAGTAAAGAACGGCGGCCGATCCGCCGGAAAAGGCGGTGCGAACCCATGAACGTGACACAGGAACAGATTGAACGATTAAAAAACCATGCCGGGGTCTCTTATGAGGACGCAAAAGCGGCGCTGGAGGCTTGCGACGGTGATTTGCTGGATGCGTTGAGCTGGCTGGAGCAGCAGGGGAAGGTAGCATCCTCCGGTTTGCACAGCTACACCACCGATGGCAAAGCAGAGCCGGAAGAGGAAGCCAAGGCAACGGAATCGACTTGCGGGAACGAGACCCAGAACGGGTTCCAAACGATTTGGAAATGGTTGATTGATAACCGACTGGAGGTCTATCGCCGGGACAATCAGGTACGGGTGCTGGAGTGCCCTATGGCGGTCCTCTTGGCACTGATTCTGCTTGCTTGGTGGCTGGTCGTGATTTTGCTGGTAGGCGGGTTCTTCTTCGGCTGGCGCTACCGGTTTGAAGGCCCACATCTGGGTCGCAATCAAACGGTACAGGACGTGATGGAAAAGATCGACGACAGTGCGGAAACCGTGGTGGATCAGGTCTGGCGGAATATTCGATCCCGTCCCAAAGACCCGTAACATCATGTAGCATATAGGGGCAGGAGGGATTAGTTCTCCTGCCCCACAAGTGCCATCCGGGAGGGAAACGCTATGGCAAATCGTATTTTACTGATTGAAGATGAGGAAAAGCTGGCGCGCATGGTAGAGCTGGAGCTGACCTATGAAGGGTACGGGGTGGAAAAAGCCTTTGATGGGCGCACCGGTTTGGAACGCGCCCTTGCCGGTACACCGGATCTGATATTGCTGGACATCATGCTGCCCGGTCTGAACGGCTTGGAGGTGCTGCGCCGCTACCGGAAGGAGGATGGAACGGCTCCGGTGATATTGCTTACTGCCCGAGATACGGTGGTGGATAAGGTGTCGGGACTGGACTCTGGCGCTGCGGACTATGTGACAAAGCCCTTTGCCATTGAGGAATTGCTGGCTCGGATTCGGGCGGCGCTGCGCAATGCGGGTGGACGGCAGGAGGAATCTGATAGTCTGCTGAAAAGCGGTCCGGTGGCACTGGACCCGGAGAGCCGTACAGTAACGGTAAATGGAACAGGGGTAGAGCTGACCCGACGGGAATTTGATCTGCTGGCTTGTCTCCTGGGGCACAAAGGGAAAGTGCTTTCCCGGAGTGCTATTTTAAATATGGTTTGGGGCTACGACTATGCCGGGGAGACCAATGCGGTGGACGTATACGTCCGATTCCTCCGCTCTAAGCTCGACGAGGTGTTCCAGCTGCACCTGATTGAGACTGTACGAGGCGTAGGATATGTGATCCGTGAGAACTGATATGATAGATTTAAAACAGACTCCGCCCTTGTTCTCTGCGCCCGGGCTGTCCTACGCCGCCCGACAGTTGATTACCCAGCTGTTTTTCCGCGGCCTGGCAGGGTATCTCGTGCTGAATGCACTTGTGTTCCTGCTGTTTCGAGGCTCCAGTTGGTGCTGGTGGCTGATCTTTGCTGCAGAGGCCGTGGCGTTGGTATATGGGCTTAAGAAAAATACCGATATGGTACGGCAGATGCTTACCCCCATCCAGGCTCTGGAGGAGACGGCGGATGCACTCAAGGGAGATCAGGTGGATACGGACACGCCGCGCCGTTTGGCGGCACGGTTGGATGAGATCAATGTAAGCAGTTTGAAAACCAGCCGAATCCAGATTCCTGGGGGACAGGAGGAGATGCGTGCCCTTGCCACCGCCATCAACTCCATGCTGGAGCGGATTGACCGGGGGTATCAAGCTCAGGCACGGTTCGTTTCCGACGCCTCCCATGAGCTGCGCACGCCTATTTCCGTGATCCAGGGTTATGCCAACATGCTGGATCGGTGGGGGAAGGATAACCCGGAGGTGCGCCAGGAGGCCATCAACGCGATCCGGGCAGAGGCGGCGTCAATGGGCACCCTGGTGGAGCAGCTCCTGTTCCTGGCTCGGGGGGATAACAACACCCAGGTAGTGCGCAAAAAGCTCTTTGACTTGACCGACCTGACAGAGGAGGTATACCGGGAGACCGAGCGGCTGGAAACCGGACGGGTGATTGCCAGTGAGATTCAACCCGATGTACTGTTGTACGGGGATCCAGGACTGATCAAGCAGGCGCTGCGGATTTTGGTGGACAATGGAGTCAAATATACACCCGAGGGGGGCAATATCCTTATCCGGCTCACAGCGGGTGAGGAGCGGATTCGGCTGTCGGTGACAGATAGCGGAGCAGGAATCGGCAAAGAGGATTTATATCGGGTATTCGAGCGGTTCTACCGAGCAGATCAGTCTCGAACCCGGGAGACTGGCGGCACTGGTTTAGGGCTGCCCATCGCCAAGTGGATTGCTGCCCGAAACAACGGTTGGATCGAAGTGACCAGCGGACTGGAGATCGGCTCTCGTTTTACCTTGCTGCTGCCTTGGAACCAGGCACCGGAAGGGAGCACGGAAGCGGAAACCTGACAATTTACGGAAGGCTGTCGACAAAGTCGGCGGCCTTTCACTTTTTCCTCTTGCCAGTGTTCGGGGGAGTGAGTAGAATAAAGGCAGCTGTCATTTAGAGATTGATAACTTATCAAAAATAACCAGCTTTTTGGAAGGGAGACGTTTTCATATGAAACTGCTGGAAGACCGCATCCTGCGGGATGGCGTAGCACTGAACGAAGAGGTACTAAAAGTAGATCGGTTCCTGAACCACCAGATGGATGTGGAGCTGTTCAATGAGATGGGGAAGGAGTGGTTCCGTTTGTTCGGTGAGGAGGGAGTGACGAAAATTCTCACCATTGAGGCATCCGGCATCGGGATGGCCTGTATTGCGGCTCAGTACTTCCACTGTCCGGTGGTGTTCGCGAAGAAGAGCAAGAGCCGAAACATCAGCGGGGAAGTCTACGCCACAGAGGTAGCCTCCTTTACCCACGGAAACACCAACCTTGTAATCGTGTCCAAGCAGTACCTGAATCCAGAGGATCGGGTGCTGCTCATTGACGATTTTCTGGCCAATGGCGCGGCACTGAAGGGGCTGATGGATTTGGTACACCAGGCAGGAGCAACCCTTATCGGTGCCGGGGTTGCGGTGGAAAAAGCATTCCAACCTGGCGGGGAGCAGATTCGTGCCAAAGGAGTGCGGGTGGAGTCCTTGACCCGGGTGAAAGAGATGAGCACAGGGAGCATTGTATTTTGCTGACTGAGTTCAAGGAGAAAGTGGATGAGGCACAGCTTTTTCTTGCAGATTCTTGTCCCTTTTGCTATAATATAATGTTGGTAGAATGGTACTTCATAAAGAGAAGAATGCAATGAAGAAACAAAGCTACTTTTGGAGGGGCATCTTCTACTCCATTGGCCTGGTGATGCTGACCTGCGGTATCACCCTCAACGCAAAAACCCAGCTGGGCGTTTCCCCCATTAATCCCCATCCCCAACTGTCTTTCCGCCCTCTGGGGTTGAGAATTGGGACGTCTGGCGACTTTGCTCTACCTGCTCTTTGTTGGTGATGCAGATCCCGCTGAAGGGTCGACAGGTCAGGCTGCTTGATGTGATGCAGTTTCCAGTCAGCATTCTTTCCGGCTGGCTGGTCAGCTTCTACGATACCAATCTGAACTTCTCCCACGCCGGGTTTGTCCTGCACCCGGTGCTGCTGACCGGCCGCGTGATTGCGGCGGTAAGCGGGAGGCTGCACCAACCCATGATGCGTCTGGCAGGCCTGGAGCCAGATGCTTCCCAAGGTGCGGAACAACCAACTGGAACGAGCAGAGCATAAACCGTAAAAACCCTCCTCCCGCCGCCTGAAAAACGTGAACAGTAAGGGAATATAAGGCGGCACCAAAATTAAAACAAGGCGGCAGATTTTTTCGCCGCCTGAAGGAGAAATCATCTTTTGGATTTTGAAACATTACACTTAATCGAACCCATCCGAAAAGCTCTGTCAGAACAGGGCTACACCCAGGCCACTGCCATCCAGGCAGGTGCCATCCCTCCGGCGCTGGAGGGACGGGACGTATTGGGTAGTGCCCGGACGGGTACCGGAAAGACCTGTGCCTTCGCTACGCCGATTTTACAGCGCCTAAGTCAGCAGCCGGCAGAGGGACACCCCATTCGGGCGCTGATCCTGACGCCGACCCGAGAGCTGGCGATCCAGAACCAGGAGCAGATGGTGGTTTACGGAAAGTACCTGCCCCTGAAAAGCGTGGTAGTTTTCGGCGGCGTGGGACAAAAGCCCCAGGTGGACGCCATCCGGAGAGGCGCGGATATCCTCATCGCTACGCCGGGCCGGATGGCGTCCACCTGGGGCTTTTGTC
>CALLZZ010000058.1 GCA_937858235.1 uncultured Clostridia bacterium | reverse complement strand
ATGCCTCCACGTATTATCAGTCCTTGGGGCTGTCCTCCACCGAGGCTGGCACCATGATTTCCGTTTATGGATTTGCGACGATGTTCTTCAACCTGATTTTTGGCGTGTTGGCGGATAAGATGTCTGTTCGCAAGGCTTGCACCCTCTACGGCATCCTGTGCGCGGCCGTCTTTGCAAGCGCAGCTTTCGTGAACGGTTCCGCCGGCGCCTGGCTTGTGGCGCTGCTGATCGGCTCTGTAAATTACAGCGGCTTCGTGGTTGCCATGAACGCCGGAGCGCTTTACGGCCCTGCGGCGCTTGGCAGCATCGTTCCCATGGGTATGTTCGCCATGAGCTTCGGTTCCATGTTCGGTTCACCGCTTGCCGGCATGTTCTACGACAGCACCGGCAGCTATTCCAATTTCATGATCTGCGCCGCGATTCTTTGCGCATTGGCCGTGCTGGCAGTACTCTGCGCAACTTCTCCCAAAAACATGAAGAAGCTGCAGGAGCAGACCGCCGCAGCAAATAAAAATGAATGATAGAACACACGGACTCCCGATTTGACGGAGTCCTGCAAGGAGTGACTCAAAATGTATCAAGTAATGATCGTCAACCTGGGCGGCACTTCGACAAAGCTGGCGCTGTATGACGACGAAACCCTCGTCTGCGAGGGCAGTTTCCGCCATACCGACGAGGAGATCGCCGCCTGTGTGGACAACGACGCACAGATCGCCTTCCGCTCGAAGGTAGCCACGGAGTGGATCCGGGAAAACAATCTGGATCTGGATCAGCTGAACGCTGTGGTGTTCCGGCTGTCCCAGACCGGCGGCCTGTCCACCGTAGGCGGGACATACTGCATCGAAGGCCCTCTGAAGGACTCTGTTCTGAAGGTCTATGAGGACAGCTTCCCCAAGGCCATGCATCCCTCTTTCATCGCCTATCCCCTGATCCTCTCCCTGCTGGACGGACGGGAGATCCCCGTCTATGCCGTGGACCCCGACGACGTGAATGAGTTCAGCGATGTGGCCTGCGTCAGCGGCCATCCCGATTTTCCCCGCAGCAACGGCGTCCACATGCTCAACCACAAGGCGGTGGCCCGCAAGGCGTCCGCAGACCTGGGAAAGAAGTATCAGGACACGAAGCTGGTAGTGGCCCATCTGGGCGGCGGCGTTTCCATCGCCTCTCACGACCATGGGCGTGTTGTGGACGGCACCAACGGCGGCCCCGCCGGTGAAGGCCCCTTCTCCACCAGCCGCTCCGGCGCGCTGCCCATCGACAAGGTGGCGCAGG
>CALLZZ010000057.1 GCA_937858235.1 uncultured Clostridia bacterium | reverse complement strand
AATGTCTCGATCAGGGCGAAGCTGGATGAAGCCATGAGCTTGCGGATGACGAGGGTGATCAGCGCCCGGTTGGACGTTGGTATGGAGTACAGGACGTCCCTCTTGAGGAACAGGTTAACCCGCTCGTAGAGTTCCATTTCATCACGCGACAGTTGAAAATCAACAGTCTTGCAGATTCTCTTCACGAAATGCATGTAGTCCGCCACGTCTTTTCGCAGAGTTCTGTACAGCACAGGCGAGAGTTCACGCTTCAGGTCATCATAGTCTTCATCCCTGATGTATCTCTGCTTGAACACCTTTTCCGAGCCGAAGATTCTGGGATCGATGAAAGAAATCAGGCCGTACAAATCCATAAGAGAGTTCTGCAGCGGCGTCGCCGTAAGCAGAATCTTCGGAATCCCACCGGAAAGGTCATATAGTCTTTTTGCACGCTTGGTTCCATTGACATTTCTCAGGTTATGCGCCTCATCAACGATGAGAAAATCCCATTTCACATCAGGAAAACGCTTCATCAGCTTCGATGAATAGTCGTAGGAGGTGATCACAATCTGAACGTTCTGCCTGTCGGCAAGCTTCCTGTGCCAGTCCTCCGCGTCATGCTCGACCGTGAGCCTGTCCAGAATCACGGGCTTCAGGTCAAATTTATCCTCGAGTTCCAGTTCCCACTGCTTTCGAAGGGAAGCTGGAAGTGCAATCAGCACTTTTTTTGCTCCGGATTCCAGCATGTAGCGCAGAACGAGTCCCGCCTCGATTGTCTTTCCGAGTCCAACCTCGTCGGCAAGCACTATGCCGCCCGTCTTCATTGCGTCGATGGCGGCACAGAAAGCATTGATCTGATGAGGGTTCGGATCGATATGGGACTCGTTCGCAAGGAGGAAGTGGAACGGTGATTTCTCCAGCTCCATGCGCTTGAACCTGCCGTACTGCTCGAGGAGCAGGTTTCCGTCTTCACTGCTGTTCATCTGCATCCTCCCCGTAAAGCTGTGCGAAAATGCCCTCTGCGATGCCTCTTGCCATCAGAGGAGGCACGGCGTTACCAATCTGTACGAACTGCGATGTGCGCGGTCCCTCGAAGTAGTAGCTGTCCGGGAAGGACTGTATGCGCGCCGCCTCGCGCACCGTGATGGAGCGGTGCTGCCGGATGTCCGGATGGATGAAGTAGTGGCCGTCCTTGGAAAGGTGCGCCAATATCGTGTGGCAGCAGTGTTCATCACCCTCGACGACCTTGAATCGATCGGTGAAGGAATGGCGGTTCTTGTGCGTCTTCAGTTCCTCGGGCAGGTCGTTGTAGTTGAGACGCTTGTGCCCGTCGTTCCACAGCTCTATGGCTCTTTCGTATATCTTTATGTCGCGCTCTATGTTCGGCCGGCAGTTCTGCAGGGTCAGGACATCGTCTTTCGTCCTGATGCCGGCTTCGATCACGTATCTGCTCGGCTTTTTCTTCGAGTATGTGTTGTTGCTCTCGCCGGGATGGAGCTCCGGAAGGTCTGTGAACAGGTCGTTCACCACGGCTCCCGACTTTTTCTCCACAAAGTCCGGGTATGTCAGGCCGCTGTTCTTGAACCATCCGACGATGATTATTCTCCGTCTGTTCTGGAGCACTCCGAAGGTCTGCGCGTTCTGCTCACGGCATTCGATCTTGTATCCGACGCGCCTGAGGTACTTCTGCAGGTTCTTCCAGATGGTCCCGCCCTGTGCGGACTCAATGCCGGTCACGTTCTCGAACACGAACATGCGCGGCTGATACTTCTTCAGAAAGCGCGCGTAGAGCTTGTACAGGTAGTTGCGCGGGTCGTCCTTCATCGGAACTTCCATGTGGCTGCTCTGAGCCCTGCCGACGAGGGAGTATGCCTGGCACGGCGGGCCGCCGACAATCACGTCTATCTTTTCAATGCCGCGTATCTTCATGATTCCGTCGATTGTCTTGAAGACTGATGGAAGCGATTCATCCGACAGTGTCTCGTTGATGACCGTCTTTGTCACGGATGCGGGTATCTGCTTCATGAACTCGTCGCGGCTGATTTTCCCGGACAGGTATTTCTTGTAAAGAGCGAGATTGTCTGTGTTCTTCAGAAAGTAGTATGCACTGCGGGTTTCGAGCGTCTTTGCAGCGTACTCGTTCATCTCGACATGCGCAACCGGCCTGAAGCCTGCCTGAAGGAATCCCTCGGACAGGCCTCCGGCTCCCGCGAAGAGGTCTATGAAATTGTAGCTGCTCTGCTTATCCGCCTGTGGCATACATCTTCCTCACAATCTTTGTTTCACGTACCATACGGTACGGACAGGACTGACAGGCTCAATCGGCCATGCCGGTCATGCTCCTTCCCGCATCGCGCCTTACCTCTATGGAAGCCTCCTCATCAGGCACGGTTTCCGCTATGTCATTCAGCTCGACATCCAGCGAGTCGCATATCCGGAGGAGCACGTCGGTCGTGACGTTCTCATCCTTGCCGAGCTTGGCGAGGGATGATGAGCTGATTCCTGCGTCCTTGCGGAGATTCGTGCGTTTCATGTCCCTGTCTATCAGCAGTTTCCACAGTTTCTTGTAGCTCATTTTTCTTTTCATTGGCTTTCCTCTTTACTCCACGACTCTCCGTACAGTTCGGAATTGTCATCGGAGAGTTTCAGCACCGTGTTGTTCAGCAGTATCCTGCGTGTGCCCTCGCGGTAGGAGCCCTGCTTGTCGAAGGCGATGAACACCTGCTTTTCTGTTCCTGTGTATATCTTCATGATGCCGTCGATGGCTCCGTCGCTTATGTTCTTCGGAATCAGGGAGTCATGTGCTATGGCAGGGAGTGCCGTCAGATAGAGGACGGCAAGGTCGTACAACACCATACCCTTGTAGTTTGTGCCGGTTCCCGTGTCGTCCGGAGTCTCGAACGTGTAGCTGTTGTATCCGTTGAAATGCAGCTGCGGAGCCTTTCGGGCATCCGTGTACAGGGAATCGTTGAACTCCTTCATCTTTGCGTTGACGTCATGCTCGATCTCGGCAAGGATGCTTGTTATCGCTGATTTGAGGACATCGTCCGCCTTCTTCCTGGCATCCTGCAGATCCTGCAGCGTCAGATAAGCCTCGTTCTGCGCCTTGAGCGCGTCAATCCTTCCCTTGAGTTCAGAGTGACGGTCGAGGAACTCCTTCGACACGTTCCCGACAAAGCCGAGCTCCTTTATCTGATTCCGGACTGCCTGCAGCTGTTCCTGCAGAACCGTCACTTCACTCTGCACCTGCTGCTTTTCAACGGAGAACTGGTCGTCCAGTATCTTCGCGAGTTTCCGGTGGTAGCGTTCCACCTCGTACAGCTTTCTGACATTCACCTGCGGGAAGTACTCCTGCAGGGCTGACAGGTCTGCTTCGGTCAGATACAGCCCGGCATCAAGGCTCATGTCAAGAAGCGCAAGCCGCCGCTGTTTCGTCTGTATGTCCGTTTCAAGTCTCAGTCTTTCGCCATCAAGCTGTGACTTGAGGCGGACTTTTTCTATATCCTCGGAATCGTGAAACTCCGTGGTTTCCGTCACGAGATTGTCCAGCTCGGCTTCCAGCGACCGTATCTGCACCAGGTTCTCCTCGTACTGTGTTCTCCCTCCGACGAGGTCAGGAACGAAGCGATAGCGCCTTGCTTCCCTGAATGCCGAGAGTTTCTTTTGCTGCTCCTCGAGCCTGACGCTGAAATCCTCGATATCCTTGTACCGGTCAAACAGCTTGACGATAACATCTATGGACTTCTGCATGCTCTCGGCGGGGAGTCCCTTCAGCGGTCTGTGTTCATCAAGATTGTCCTTGCCATAGATGCGGAAGAAGCTACTAAGCGATTCCCGGAAGGACAGACCTGCGAAATCAATGTGGTACTTTCCCTTGAGCCAGTCACAAAACCGCTGCTTCTCCCAGACGGTCCCGGTCAGATCGTATCGCTCGTTACATACCTGTATTTCTTCCGGAGAAGATGTGTTTCTCGCAAAATGGTATCTTTGCCCGTCAAATTCGAAAGCAAAGAATATGGTGTGCGCGCCTATGTGCTTTACGCCGTCGCTGGCAAGATAGCTGTTCCCGCCGAACACGAAATCTATGGCGAGCATGGCGGATGACTTCCCGATGGAGTTTTCGCCGTCTTCCTTGCCAAGCACCACGTTGAGCCCCTTCTTGAACCGGATCGGTGGGCGGGGATTTCCCTTTTCCCGGAATACCAAGGATGTCATTTCCACAAGCATGAGTACACCTCGCCTTCATCACTGATATCCACTGCCCGCAATGCGTACAGGCAGTCCATGACGGAAAGGAAGTCCGCAGGATCGCTCAGCACACTCCGCATATCGGTAAACAGTTCCCTTACAGGAACCGCACCCTGTTTGAGACGGCCGAGAACCTCCAGAATCAGCGCCAGGGTGCTTTCTCTGTATGAGTAGAGCTTGTTAGGTACCTGCATCGAACACCTCGCGTTTCTCTATGAAGAACGCCATAACTATCTGGCAGAAGAGATCCTCCTGCAAGGTGACGCGGTGAATGCGTTCGCTGATCTCCGTGAATATCTCCAGCTTTGTCTTACCGGCTTTCTTCAGCTTCCTGTAAAAGGCGTGCATCTGATCCTGTACCTCGTCATAATCGATCAGCCCCCGCTTGTCCGCGCTGATCATGATGTCGCGAATACTCTTGTAGTACGTCGTGACGTACAAGCTGACAGTCGTGTACAGCGCCATGTCACTTGCCGGATGGATCTTCCTCTTCAGTTCCACAGGCTCATAGGATATACCTGACAGTTCCTTTTCTCTGAGCTTCCGTATCCGGCTGATGACGCCGATGATTCCCCTTCCGAGCGGAAGGCCGTCCAGAAGCCTCGCGCTCTGTTGATGCGCGGCAAGAATCTTCTTGGTCATCTTCATTGCTTGAGTCAAGCTGCCAGCTCGCACAGCACAGCGGGCAGAGCGCTATCAGGTTTTCCGGCGATGCAGGCTTCTCCTTGTCGATGAGACTGACTTCATAGGCATCGACTGTTTTTCCACTGTCGGAAACCGTCAGCTGCCGTCCGCATCCGAACGGGCAGTATCCTTCCGATTCACGCAGAAGATAAGAGCCATATCTGTTTTTCAGGTCAACTGCCTGCTGCCGCCTAGCCTGTTCTTCGATTTCATTCTCCGGAGCGAGACCGGCCGAAAGGCGGATGATTTCAACGACCATAGCCGTAGCTTTCTCTGCGACATTTTCCGTGTCGATTCTGGCATCGAAGCCACGCAGATCCGCCGCCAGAGACTCCCTAGTGGCATCAGGTCTTTCACCGATGCGCTCCGCAAAGGCCTCCGGTGTAAGCCGGTAGACAATCTTTTCAGCGAGCTTTTTCGGAAGCTTCGCTTTTTTGTATACGTCCGGATCGTTTCGTCACTCAGTTTCTGACCGGGGTCCTTACTGGTGCCCCATTCCTCCTCGGTGACGGTCGTGATCATTGCCATGAGCTCACGGAAGAAGGACAGTACGCCATCGCCGTTGGCCAGATGCTTTTTCAGGATTCTGAACAGCGCCTTGAACTCCATGACGGCAGTCTCTCTTTTCTCCTCAATTCTGAACCATGACAAACCACGCTGAACCAAACCATCCCCAGATCAAAAGTCCCGATTTCGTATATTAAAGGCAGCTTCCAAGGCAGGCGCGTGCAGCACAATTGTATATAAATAATACTACCACAAATCTGTTCAAAAGTCAAATTTTATATTCGCGTTAAGGACGTATTCCTGAACGCATGAGGAGTCCGCTGAACAGGCAGATTCCACCCGTCCCCATGGCGCGCCGAGTGATCAATGGCGGCTCACGCCTCCGGACGGACAACTGAATACGTGACGGCGACCCGATGAGCAGGAGCGCCGCAATCCCGGAATGGAGTCCTTCTCTCCATCAGCGGACTGCGGTCAGTGTTCCTGCGCCCATTTTTATGTGCGGACGCCGTGAGAAGCCTCCATTCCCAGTCGAATGGAGGTTTTTTCAAATGAAGGTACGTTACGAATTCGCGGACGGAACCACGTCCGAAGTCGAAGTCAGCGACGAGCTCGGCACCATTATCATCGATTCCCGCACCGCCGAGGAATCAGCGAACCGGAAGGAAAGCCACCACTGCTGGTCGCTCGACGCAATCCTCTACGAAGGCGCTAAATACAGGACGAACGATGACCCGGCGGAAAAGCTGAAGCAGGAAGAGCTGCACAGGCGCATCCGCAGCGTCTTCTCCCATCTCACCGAAATCCAGCAACGCCGCATCCTCATGCTCGCAGGCGGCATGTCAGAGCGTGAAATCGCACGCCGGGAAGACAAGGATTTCAAGACCGTTCACGAGTCCATCGAGGCGGCACGGAAAAGATTCAAAAAGTTTTTCTGAAAAGCACCCCCATCAAAACACCCTCCGAATGTCCGTATAGCGAAGGAGGCAATCCCGCCTCCCTCGTGCATACGAAGAAA
>CALLZZ010000056.1 GCA_937858235.1 uncultured Clostridia bacterium | reverse complement strand
GATCCAGGTTGATAAATCCGGGCCGCACCATTTCTACTTTGGCGAACATAGGCTCTGCGGACAGGACATCTGCTACTTGCTGCGCGATGAGAAAAGGAGCCTTATGATAGAGCTTAGCACCTGCCATCGCTCCATTGCATTGGTACTGGCAGAGATCAGGGCGATTAGATACCGTACACTTCCCTAATGCCGGGTCAAATCCGGCAATTTCAAACGCTTCAGACACAACGTCTGTAATCTGATCGATCACTTTTTTCATAGAATTGCTTCCCTTTCAAAACATGCATTTTCGTGCATCATTTTCCATATACGTAATTTATAATTATACCGGAAGGGTGAAAGCATGTCAATGTAAAGCAAATTTACGGAACATTTACATCTCCCCCCTTGCTTTTTTATTTCACTCCGCAGTATACTGTAGGCACATGTTTCCAAAGTAACCCGATTTTGCCGCAAAGGAGGCGCTCTATTCTTGAATACGTTCCAGTTTTCTAGCCCTACAAAGGTTCTGTTCGGCGCCGGTAAAGTCGCAGAAACCGGTGCGGCAGTACAGTCTGCCGGTGGCAGCCGTGTTTTGGTGCTATATGGAAGAAACAGCGCCATTAACTCCGGTATTTTGAGTGCCGTTCTTGCCACCTTGGACGAATACGGGCTTTCTTACTTTGCAGAAGGCAGCATTCAGCCAAACCCACGTGTGGCACGGGCACAGGAACTGGTCGATCGTTACGCACAGCAAGATATTGATTTTGTTTTAGGTGTCGGCGGTGCCAGTGTACTAGATACCTGCAAGGCGGTAGCTATGGGACTCTGGGGGGGAAGCCCGATTTGGGATTATTTCTCCAAGACCCGCCCGGTTACCGGTTCCCTTCCCGTTGGCTGTGTTCTCACCATTGCTGCCGCTGGCAGCGAGACCAGCGATTCGGCAGTTCTCACCAATGAGGCGCTCTCCATCAAGCGTGGTTGCAGCACACCCTTTAATCGACCAGTGTTTGCCATCCTGGATCCGGAAACCACCTATACCCTCCCATCTTATCAAACCGCCTGTGGCGTTGCCGATATTATGCTCCACACCATGGAGCGCTATTTTGGAACCAATGCGGGACAAAACCAGATCACTGACGGCATCGCAGAAGCACTACTGCGGGATGTAATCGAAAATGGAAAACGCGCCTTGGAACATCCTTCTGACTATCAGGCACGCAGCGAATTGATGTGGTGTGGCAGCCTGTCCCATAACGATTTGACGGGCTTGGGGCGCAACAAGGATTTTTCTGTCCATCAGCTAGGGCATCCTCTTAGTGCCGTCTACGATCTGGCACACGGCGCCAGTCTGACCGCTATCTGGCCTCACTGGGCCAGATATGTTGCCGATTCGGATCCGGAACGATTCGCTCACCTAGGCAGAACTGTTTTTTTCCTTTCGGAATCCAATGACCGACTGGCTGCGGTAGCTACCATTAAATCCTTTGCACATTACTGGGGCATTCTTGGATTACCAACCTGTCTGCGCGACTGCATTGGCATTCAGAGCGATGATACCCTGCGTAATCTCGCCCGACTCTGCTCTTTCGAGGGCACGCGCACCATCGGAACCTTTCGTGAGCTGACGGAGACGGACATGCTGTCCATCTACCGGATGGCGAACCACTGAGGTATCCCCTTGTTTGGTTATGTAGTGGCTGATCAAAGC
>CALLZZ010000055.1 GCA_937858235.1 uncultured Clostridia bacterium | reverse complement strand
CTTGCTGCTATTATGATTTTGTTGAAATAGTACATATCCCGCGATTTTTCAAACAGGCCCTAGCGAGAATGACAGTATATGCCCCATATCTACATGGAATATGCCATAAATATTGCTTGTGTATTTCCCAAACAGGAAATATAATAGTATTGTCCCAAAAAACGGAGGTATAATAGTGTAAATACAGAAAAATCGCCACAATATTTGTGGCGATTTTATAGATTTCTATCTTTTGTATATGCTTATTATACCATAAAATCAAGAAAAAATCAAGTCTAGCATAAACATAACATATCGTGTATTCTAAATTAAAAAGGGTTTAGCGTTTGCAATTTAATTTTAGACTATACCTTTACATATATAATTTTATCATAAATCCAGAGAAAAGTCAAGTTCAGTATTCAAATTATTTTTTGTTTTTTAAGTATGCTTTTTTAAGTATGGAGGGGTGATGTAGTTGGGGTTTGACCTTATGCCTTTTGTGTCTGCCGGGTTAATCCAGAAACAGGCTGTGGACGAAGTAGTAAAGTGTAACGATTATACAGAGCGGTTTGGTCTTGTTCTAAATCAAACGCAGGCGATAGAGTTGGTAGAAACCCGTTTCGTTGCTTTGCGTGATAATGGACGTATTGAGTTTGGCGGTGGTGCGATTGACAAAATCATTAAAGAGTTTTGCGACTCCCCATATATCTCCATGCATAATTACACGGAGACATTACATGAACTTATTGAAATCTTTTACGCTTATAAGAACGAAACAATGGATTTAATGAGCGACGATGATTTGATAAAGTTTATGAAATTGTCATTCGATGGCGTTTGTCAGGGTTCACTTGATTTGCTGTCTGGTCGTGAATTGTATCGCCTTGCAGAAAATCTGCGTTTTGGTCGTCCGTACGATTACGTTGAGGCTGATATTTTAGAGGACGAGGAGGACGAAGATGAACAGTAATCTTGATAAAACAAGGGTAATTGAAGTTAGCAAGCTAGATAGTGAGCATTATTTTCAATCTTTGCTTGAACAAGCATATAACAAAGGGGTTATGAGTAATGGCGATATTGAACGCCTGCAATGTGATTGCTTAAATCTTCTTGCCTATAAAAGTGAACGATATAACGCTGGTGACAGCGGTTCTATCCGTATAGAAAAGGCACAGGATATTATGAAATCCATCCTGTTCACAATCAGCCTCTGGCTAAAAACTTATCCCAACCCGGACGATGCCGTAACCGCTTTGCAGCATAAACCTATAAACGAGATATATGAGCAAGGGCGCAAGCGCATTGATATAATGCTTGCGTCGGCTAAAGAAATCCATGCAAAGCTGCTGCGGCAGCTTGTGGAGACCCCAAATGTGTTTTATAGTTCAACGATTGACGATGAAATAAAAAGGTTTTTTAAGCTGTATTATCCCGACTTTGCAGCGCATGAAATCCATATTACCGCCGCCTATCAGACTTTCAATCCAATGCTTAAGTTGGCAGGGATAGAGTTTATTCACTCATATTTGAATAATCTATATTATGAAAATCTGTTTTGTAGTTATTTTGCAGAAAATGATATTCACCATCTGCTGTGTGGCTTTTGGGAGGATTACGAAAGGTATTTAATAAACATTTATGAGCCGGTATTATTGGGGGCGTTGGGCTGTGCGATTATAGGGACAGACCTAAGGCATTTGGACATAACCGAATATGGGGAAATGAATTTATGTCGCCAGTTTGCGGATATGACACAAGATGAAATTGCCGTAATACTCCAAAATGCGGCAGACGAAATCATTCGCATTTTCGATTGTTCAAAAGGGCTTGTGCGGTATCTACAAGACAGTTTGCCGTTAGTCATTACAAAGGTTCAAACAGCGTCACAGAAGCAAACGCTGAATCGGGTTTTTGTCCTCCCCTCTTTTCCTGAAAATAAGCCACAAGTTATTGTATCTTTTGGTAACAAAATGGACGATGAGCGTTATCGTGAAATCATTGAAGAGATTAGGCAATGTCGATTTACTGCCGATAAGGTCGGAATCATAAACGAGCATATCCATTCCCTTGCCGATTTAGAAGATGTATTTTTGGACGCAGACCTTACTGAAGAAGAAACAGGGCTCATTTTGCAGAAATTAAGTTTGTCGGAAATTGCAGCACTTTCAAAACAATATATGTCTATTGCCGATATAGATGCCTTTGAACTTCGGCCTCAGGAACAGCTGTTTAGAAAATATTTGCTTAATTTCATTGCTGCGTTACCACAAAAGCAACAGGATATGATTATACAGGTCAGTAAAATTATTAAGGATAAATGAGGTGTTGCAATGGAAAAACCGCATTTTCGAGTTGCGCAATGATTGTCGGCGCATTTTCCGTGTGTGCGGTTATTTTGCTTACTTGAGCAATACTATTTTATCTGCAATCGTTATGTCTGCCCGTGACGGCATATAAAAAAAGCCGTCATTTGGCAGTTGGTTAGTCACGTTCAAATGAAGAATTAGCCAAACGGCGGTTTTGAAATAATCAAAGCCGCCGTTTTCCCTTTTCAAAATCGGAATATCGGAGGGTGTAGGGTCTCTCCCGTATTTTGTGTAAAGTCCGTATTCGGAAGAAAGGGATGTTTGTA
>CALLZZ010000054.1 GCA_937858235.1 uncultured Clostridia bacterium | reverse complement strand
AAACTGGGCGTGTTCTGGCATACGCAGGGTTCCGGCAAGAGCTACTCTATGGTCATGTTTGCCCGCAAGGTGCGCCGCAAGCTGGAGGGGAACTTCACGTTCCTTGTCATCACGGACCGTGACGATTTGGACACACAGATCTACAAAAACTTCGTCCGAACCGAGGTCATCGGCAATAAGGAGGAGTGCCAGCCGAAAAACGGCGAACAGCTCCGGGAATACCTGCAGGGCAACAAGTCCTTCATCTTCACGCTGATACACAAGTTCCATTATGACAAGGGTAAAAAATACCCAGTGCTGACCAAACGGAACGACATCATCGTCATGGTGGACGAGGCACACCGCACACAGTACAAAGATCTGGCGGAAAATATGCGGACGGCGCTGCCGAACGCCAATTTCATTGCGTTTACCGGAACGCCCCTTTTAGGCTCCAAGCGCCTTACGAACCAATGGTTCGGTGACTATGTTTCCGAGTATAACTTTGCTCAGTCGGTGGAGGACGGCTCCACAGTGCCGCTGTTCTATTCCCGCCGTGTGCCGGAGGTCGGCCTGACCAACGATTTTCTCGACGACGATGTGGTGGATATTATTGAAGACGAAAATCTGACCGAAGCAGAGACGCGCCTGCTGGAAAACTCCAGCTCCCGTATTCTGGAGGTCATCAAACGCGACGACCGCCTTGACAAGATTGCCCGCGATATCGCGCACCACTTCCCCCGCCGTGGTTTTCTCGGCAAGGGCATGGTGGTTTCTGTAGACAAGTTCACCGCCGTGAAAATGTACGACAAGGTGCAGCATTACTGGGCGGAGGAAAAGAAGACTCTTGTCGCGGAACGGAATGCCGCCGCGACGAAAGAGGAGCGGGATAAGCTCACCGCCATCCTCGCCTATATGGACCGAGTCGACATGGCGGTCATCGTGTCCGAAGAAGCCGATGAAACGGCGAAATTTGCAAAGCAGGGGCTGGATATCACAAAGCATCGCGCTAAAATGAACGAAATCGTCGACGGCCTTGATATTGAGGACCGCTTCAAAAAGCCGGACGACAGTCTGCAGCTTGTGTTCGTCTGCGCCATGTGGCTGACTGGCTTTGACGTAAAGAACCTCTCCACGCTGTATTTGGACAAGCCCATGAAGGGGCATACTCTGATGCAGGCTATTGCCAGAGCCAACCGCGTGTATCCGAACAAGCCCTGCGGGATCATCGTGGACTATGTGAATGTATTCAAGTATATGCAGAAAGCCTTGGGCGAGTATGCGTCCGGCGGCGACGGGACAGATTTTCCGGCGAAGGACATCACGAAGCTGATAGATCTTATTGACAAAACGATTGCTGAGACTGACAGTTTCCTCTGCAGTATAGGAATAGTTCTGGATGACATTCTTGCGGAATCCGGGACTTTCGATAAACTGGAAGAACTGCGGCAGGCATACAACACGCTCGTCCAGAACGACGATAGCAAAGAGCGATTTAAGGTGTTGGCAAACACGCTGATCAATCTGTACGAGGCCGCAAAGCCGGAAATCTTCGAGCTACGCTGGCAGAACTCGAAGTTTTCACCAATTCTGTATATCCACGGGCTTTTGAACAATCAGATCGATGACGAGAAAATTCAGCGGGCCAAGCTGAAGATGGGACAGGTACTGGACAACAGCGTTTCCTCCGATGCGGCTAAAAATCAGGATGCCGGGTATATCATCCATCAGGGCAAGGTCATCGATCTGTCGAAAATCGACGTGGATCAGCTCCGCAAGGAAATAAAAATCACACCATATAAGGCCGTAGAAATCGATGATTTGAAGGCTTTCATTGAAGAAGCCCTCCGCCAGATGATAAACAAAAACTGTGAGCGCACCAAATTTTCCGAGCGGTTCAAGGGCATCATCGACCGATACAACGCAGGCGGCTCCGAGAACGAGGACTATTACGAACAGCTCCTGCAGTTGGTCGAGGACATGAAGAAGGAAAACGAGCGCTCTAACGACATGGGCCTCACCGAGGAAGAACTCGAAATCTTTGATCTACTGACGAAAGGCAAAAAGCTCACAAAAGTGGAGGAGCAGAAGGTCATTCTATCAGCAAAGGATCTGTTTCAGCATCTGAGCGCAAATCGGAGCAATCTGTTTGTGGCCGACTGGTATAAAGATGAGCAGCCAAAGGCCAAGGTGAAAGACGCCATCATGGAAACACTGGACGCAGACCTGCCAGACAGCTACGATAAAGAGGTGTTTTCCGTGAAAACCGATCTGCTGCTCAACCACTTCATCGATATGGCTGTGCAGGGCTATGGCTGGGTTGGCAGCGCAGCATGAAATGAGGAATAAAAATGGAATATAACATCCCAGAACTGAACACCTTATCTGCACTCGAGTTCACATCTGCGATCAATAAAATCGATCTAAGTAGCATAGACGAATTGGTTTTTGTGGCAGACATGAAATGGGTACGACCGTTTGGTATGCTTACAGCCTCAACGGCCATAAAGCACCTACGAAATCAGTACCCGGACATACCTTTTCGGATTCAGTGTAGCACTAATAGAAATGGTGTTTCGTATGCCGCGCATATGGGCTTCTTTAAATCTATATCAGAGAAAATATCTATAGGGAATAGCCCAGGAGAAGCTATTGGCAACGATAATTATCTTCCTATTACTCAATTAGACCTCGTTCAATTACATAATGACGATATTGCATCCGGTCAATTTGGCGCTCTAGGCGATTCCATTGAGAAGAAGTCTGCAGAATTATCAAATATTATCTGTAGAAATAATATTGAAATGCAGGCCCTAATGACCTATCTCATTAGGGAAATACTTCGAAATATACCAGAGCACGCAAACGAGTCTACAGCATGGATATGCGGGCAATATTGGGCAGATCACACCGCTGAAATTGCGATAGTTGACGAAGGAGTAGGCGTTAAAAGCAGTCTCCAGCGTAATGCTGTCCATAGGCAATATGTAATAGATGATGAAACTGCTCTGCTCTGTGCTATTAAGGCCGGTATTTCCCAATCATTTATACCAGACAGAGGAAACCGTTCTTCTGATGTGTGGTCAAATTCCGGATACGGACTATATATGGTCAGCGAGATATGTAAAGAGTTGAAAGGCTCGTTCTGTATAGCTTCTGGGAAGAACTATATCTACGTTGGACAAGATGGTGTTGTTTCTTCTGGTGAAGCATACATGCAAGGAACAGCTGTCAAAATGACATTCTCAACAGATTATTTAAAAAGTAGCCGTGAAATTATCCAAAGCATTGCTAGTCGAGGAGAAGCTGAGGCAAGAACAATCCGTAATGCATTTAAGAAAGCATCGCGCCCTTCAAAAGGCCTCATTTTAGAATTATAAGAGAAAGGCCACACCAAAGGTTTTGTCCTTCGGTGTGGCTATACTGTTGCTGCTCCGCTTGAAGAGTGTCGGTCAAAAATTACTTATTTGGGGTAATCCCTTTGACGAACGCCCTTTCTTCGGTTCCTTTTTTTGTTTTGATCTTTTCGATCTTCCCGGCCGTGACTGTG
>CALLZZ010000053.1 GCA_937858235.1 uncultured Clostridia bacterium | reverse complement strand
AGTTCCTTCGTGAAGCCGGATTCTCGGTACGTCTAACCGATGTGGTCTGTGTGATTACCCGTTACTTCGGCGGCGTGCTCCTGGGCGCAGGTCCGTTATTGCGAGCCTATCAGGGTACGGCAAAGCTGACCCTGGAAGCAGCGGGAATCTCTGTGGTGCGCCGTTGGATGGAATTGACCATTCCCTGTGGATACAGTTTGCTGGGGAAAATCACCCAGGAAATCCCGGTGTGGGATGGAATTGTTGCAGATACAGAGTATGGCACGGATGTTGTGATCAAGGCACTGCTTCCGGAAGGAAAGGAAGCGGAATTTGCCAAGCGGGTTCTGGATCTGACTTCGGGTAGCGTACAGGCTACGGTGACAGGGGAATCCATGAAAGCGGTACCCCTTACCTGAGCACAGAGTAAAATTAGAAAAAGATCCCCTTTCCAACGAAAGGGGATCTTTTTCTAATTATACCTTTTTACTGACAGGCGGCTTTGAGAAGGGTTGCGGCAACGCCGCCGGCCACGGTAGACCCCCAACCGCCGTTTTCCACGATGACAACAAAGGCATAGGGATAGTCCGTGTCGTCTACAAAGCCAACGAACCAAGCGTGAGGCTTTGAGGTGCCGACTTCTGCGGTACCTGATTTTGCGCAGACCTTCAGATCGCCGAAATTCAGATTCTGACTGTATTTGGTGGTGACATTATTATGCATCAGGGATTTGAGTTCCTTGCAGGTAGATGCTTTCCAGCCGATGGTGCTGGAGTCGGTGGAGACATGAGCCACCGGGATGCCGGCAGAGTTGGTGACCGAATCCAGCAGCCGTGGGGTAGCGGCACTGCCTTCCCCAGCGATACAGCCCATGAGAGCCAACTCTGCGCAGGGGTTGACGAGATCCTTGTACTGACCAACGCCGGACCACCCTAGGTCATTGTCCACTGAGGAGGCAGTAAAGTTGCCGACGGCGGAGGATAGTCCGCTGACGTTGACACTTTCCAGTAGTCCTGCGGACTCAGCATAGCTTTTCAGCGTTTCGCCGCCGACTTGGATCGCCAGGGTAGCAAAGGCTCCGTTACAGGAGTTGGCCAGCGCACCAGCAAAGTCCAGGGTTCCGTGGACACTGGGACAGGTGATTTTTTCGCTGCCTACCGTTAGGGAACCAGTGCAGTGATAGGAAAAGCTGGACTCATTATGAAGAATTTCGATGGCGGCGGCCGAGGTCACTAACTTGAAGGTGGAGCCGGGGGTGTAGGTGGAAGAGAGGAACCGGTTCAGATAGGCGCCGTCGTAGCGGCTGTCTCCGGAGTCCACCAGAGAGATCTCGGCTTTGTCGTCCGGATCGTAGGAAGGGGAGGAGACCATGCAGAGGATATCACCGGTTTTATAGTTGTACAGAGCCACCGTGCCCTTTTGCCCTCCCAGAGCGTGATAGGCCGCGTTGTTCAGCTCTGCATCCAAAGTGAGTGAGATGGTGTTGCCCGTTCCCGAGGTGCCGGTGACGAGGTTGAATCCCACCAGCTGATCGGAAAACACGGTTTTTGCCCCAGTAGCGATATTGCCGTACCGATCCCCCACGGCGTGGAGGGTAGAAATTCGCGTGGCCTTATCTTCGTTATAAGTTCCGTCGGTGCAGTCATATAAAACGGTGCCATCCCGATCACAGATGGTACCGGAAGCGATTCGGCCGTCGGAATAGACGTGCTTATTGGCGGAAAAGGAGGCCCACTGTGCGCCCTGAAGCACATAGAAAACGCTGAGAATCACCAGACCGGTAGTCAGGAGCAGAATAAATAACAGGACGAACAGGGTGCGGTGCTTGAGCTTTTTCATGGGTCATCCTCCTCCCACTGGAAATATTGCTGCCAGTTGTCCGCGTCAGTGTAAAGCGGCTCGTCCTCATAGATAGGGGGGCCGTTCTCCGGATCCTGAGGTGGTTGCTCCTCTTGCCAAGGGTAACCATCTTCCGGAGGAATCTCGGTTTCGTGTCGCCTATGGATGCGCTTGGGCAGCTTTACTGCAAGACCTGCGTTTTGTCGGGTGTCAGAAGCCTTTATATAGGCCAATAGTGCCCAGCAGGAAATCATACTGCTGCCGCCGCAGGAGACGAAAGGCAGTGTAACGCCGGTCAAGGGCAGCAAATCGGTGGATCCGAACACGTTGAGCATCGTCTGCACCACGAACAGCATGCTGGTGGAACAGGCGGCAATGACGTAAAAGGAGCTGCGGGCAGTAGCGGCTTCTTTCACGGTAAAGAGCGCCAAAAGGATGATGGCGACCACGGAACAGAGGGCTAAAATTAGACCAAGTTCCTCGGCGATGACGCCAAAGACCAGGTCGGTATTGGCGGCACCGATGCCCTTTAACCAGCCGTTCCCCAAGCCCTGTCCAAACAAACCACCGCTGGCCAGGGCGGACATGGTTCGAGTTTGTTGGTAGCCGTAGTGGATGGTATCCTCCCACACATGGCGATAGACCATAAATCGGGCGGCAATATAGGATTTGTATTTTAGAATAATAAATCCGCCGAAAACCGCAGCAGCGGTCATAAAGAGGACGGAGGCCAAATCCCCGGAGCGCAGGAAGGCAATGGCCAGGAAAGCGACAAAGAAGATCAAAGCGGTACCAAAATCGCTCATGAGTCCCAGGCAGCCCACACAAAAAGCGGAAAAAATCAGAGTAAACACCAGGTTGCGCCTGGCGAACATCCGATCCAAGGTGGTGGCACCAACCAGTATAAAGGCGATTTTCACCAGTTCGGAAGGCTGGAAAGAGATGGGGCCGATGTGCACCCAGTTTTTGGCGCCGAACAGTCGGGCACCAAAGAGGACGTTAAAGACCAGGAGTGCTATGGAGAATGCGGCCACCGGCCAGCGGAACCGTTTGGCCAACTCCAGGTTCCGCAGAATGAGGCTCAGAGTGAAGAATAGTACCAGACCCAGCAGGATACAAACGGTTTGTTTGTATAACGTTTTGGGGGCACTGTCAGCTGTCACCGTTAAACAGAAGGTGGTGAGAAAAAAGGCCAGAGTTTCGATTTCGAAACCTCTCCGCCGTAGGATGCGGTAGATGCAGTAAATGATCCACATGGACAGCGTTAGAATACAGAAGCATTGGAAGGTTGCGGCTCCGGACTCATCCCAATTTACCAGAAGAAGTTTGAAGCAGAGGATACATTGAAAGAGGGTCACCAGCAGCAGCGTCATACCCTGGGAGAATCGGCGGCCCGGTTTGGTGCGGCGTTCAGCCTGAGCATGAAGCTCCTCTTCTGTTGCAGGGAGGAAGGCGAGTACCAAGCCACCCATATCAAATAAGTCTCCGTCCTGAACTGGTTGTGGCTCCGTAATTAACGCTCCGTTGAGGAGAACCCCGTTTTTGGCTTGAATCGGGAAGATCTTCCAGTTTCCTCTGTCATCTCGAATCAGTGCAGCGTGACTGCGGGAGACGGTGGGGTAGTTCAGAACGACGTCGCAGCGGTGAGAGCGCCCGATGAGGTTTTCCCAGTGGCTCAGTGGGATCGCTTCCTGACTGGACGTAACGAGAAATCCCCAGACTTCGGTTTCGATTTTGCCCTGGAGCAGACTGCGTCCGCAGCGTACGAGGATTAAAATTGCCAGCAGGGGCAGAAGAAGTTGAAGGATATCAGAGACCAGTTGGAGCGCTCCGTTCGTAACGCCGGAGTCCGAAAAGGCGGAATACAGAGTGTTCCAGAGGTTGGTCCAAAAGGTTGCAATGGAATCCAAAGTGGTAGAAAGGGTCATAAATACACCTCCCAAAAAGGAATGAAAACGTGAAAAAAACTGCGTATTGCTTCACGGAGTATTCTGTGCCATATAGTACCATAAAAAGCAGGAGTATTGCAAACTTGGTGTAAAAAAACTGACAGGCAAAGATTGGCTGCCTGTCAGCGGGGAGAATAAGGTCTAATATTGGCTCATAAACTCTTCGTACAGATCTACTACAGTGGCAGCCTCGCCGATCATCTTGATGTCGCCATCATGGAGCCACACCACTTTTTCACAGGTAGTGCGAATGGTGGAGGGGTTGTGGGAGACGATAACCACGGTTCGCGTTTTTTCTGAGATTAACTCCTTCATTTTGGCAAAGCTTTTCTTTTTGAAGTGCGAGTCACCGACGCTGAGGACTTCGTCTACTAAAATGATGTCCGTTTTTAAAATAGCGGTAATGGAAAATCCCAGTTTGGACTGCATGCCGCTGGAATAGGTGCGCACGGGCTTTTCAATAAACTTGTCCAACTCGGAGAAGGAGATGATCTCGTCGATTTGGGCGTCGATCTCCTGCTTGGTGAAACCCAGGAGCAGACCGGACAAATAAATATTCTCCCGACCGGAGAGCTGGGTCTGAAAGCCAACACCTAGAGCCAGAAGGGAGACGGTGTGACCGTGGAGGTCTACAAAACCTTTATCCGGTTCAAAAATACCGGCCAGAACCCGCAGCAGTGTGGATTTTCCGCTGCCGTTTCGACCCACCAGCCCGATAATCTCGCCCTGACCAATGGTGAGGGAAACCCCATGGAGGGCCTCAAAGTGTTCCACCCGCCCCTTCTTTTTTTGGTTTTGCTGCGGAAGACTTTTCCGCTTGGAAACCGGGGCAATGCTGCGATAGCTCAGATGAACATCGTGGACTGTGATGGCGGGGAGATTGGCCGCTGCGGTATCGGTATCAGGTTTGTTTTTTCGTAAGTTCATAAATGAAATGCTCTTTTCTGGTCCAAAATGGATATAAAAACAAGGATACTATAGCATGGGGTGGGTGAAAAAGCAACCTTTCCCCACAGGAACCCGAAAAATGATTGACTGACTGTTAAGAAAAGGAGCGCTTTGTGGACATCCAAAGTTGGGTATGATATAATATAGCGATCATTGTAAAATGGTTTGGAATATGTGCTGAGGGCAGGGAGGATGCGGCATGAAGGGAAAACTCATCGTCATTGAGGGGACAGACGGCTCCGGAAAATCCACCCAGTTCCGCCGCCTTTGCCAAAGGCTGGAGGAAACCAAAACACCGTTTCGCCATGTGGTTTTTCCGCGATATGACCAACCGTCCTCTACCTTGATTCGCCTGTATCTGGGTGGTGCCTTCGGGGATTCGCCCAGCGATGTAAATCCCTATGCCGCTTCCACTTTTTATGCTGTAGATCGGTTTGCCTCCTATCAGCAAGACTGGGGCGATTGGTATCAGGCGGGAGGATTGGTACTTTGTGACCGATACACGACCTCCAATGCGGTACATCAGGCCTCCAAATTGACTGGTGAAGCACAGGAACGGTTTTTCCAGTGGTTGTATCAGTTTGAATTTGAGCAGCTGGAGCTGCCGAAACCGGATCTGGTTTTGTATTTGGACATGCCCACAGGACAATCGCTGTCCTTACTGCGGAGCCGGGAAGCAGCGACCCAGACCACAGCGGATATCCACGAGCGTGACAGCGCATACCTGGCGGCATGTCGGGCGACAGCGTCCCACGCTGCTGATAGTTTGGGCTGGAAGCGGATTCCCTGTACACACAGTGGTGAAGTGAGAACGGTAGAGGAAATTCACAACGAAATCTGGAATGCGGTGCAGGACTATCTGTAAGGAGAACGGCAGCTGCATAAAAAGATAATTTATAAAAGAGGAATTTGTTATGGTAGCAATTTTACTGGCAAATGGGTTTGAATCCGCAGAAGCCTTGGTGACACTGGATCTGCTGCACAGAGCGGGAATCAATGCGTATCTAACTGCGCTGAATCAGGGTGAAATTGTCTCTGCCAACGGCGTTGTGGTAAAGGCGGACCGGGTGCTGAAAGAGAGCGATATAGCGGTATTTGGGAAGGAACTGGATATGCTGGTTCTGGCTGGCGGCATCAACAACGTAAATACGCTGCGGGATGCCCCGGAAGCAAAAAAACTGATCACCCAGACTGCGGCTGACGGCAAGTATTTGGCAGCCATTTGTGCCGCGCCGATGATTCTGGCAAAGATAGGATTGACTGACAACAAAAACATCACCTGCTATCCTGGTATGGAGTCTGATATGGGCAATGCAAATGTGCAGACTGACAGTAAAGTAGTAGTAGACGCCAAGGTGATCACCGGACAGGGGCCTGGAGCGGTGTTCGACTTTGCCCTGAAGCTAGTTGAAATTCTGAAGGGCGAAGAGACGATGCAGAGGGTCAAGAATGAAGTCCATTACCAGGACTGAGGAGAAGCGTCGGCTGCGTGAGGAGTTAAGGGGACAGGAGCGTCGGCTGACAAGGGCGGCGCTCTCCGCCAGCAACCGGATGCTGACGAAGCGGTTTCTAGCCTTGGCAGAGGTGGCGGCAGCAAATACTGTTTTGTTGTACTGCTCTATGGGTGCAGAACCGGATACCAAGTTGCTGCTGCAGGAGCTGGAGACTAAGGGCAAACGAATTGCTCTGCCGCGCTGTCTGCCGGATAACCGGATGGAAACCCGACTCTATATGGATCAAGTGCCATTGATTCGCCATCCCTATGGCATGTGGGAGCCAAGCAGTCAGCACATGCTGGTGCGTACGGATGAGATCGACCTAGCCCTTGTACCGGCACTGGCCTATGACATCCGTGGAATACGGCTGGGCAGGGGCGGTGGCTATTACGACCGATATTTGGGGGATTTTTCTGGCGTGACGGTGGGATTGTGTCGGGATGTACTGTTGCAGGAGCGTCTTCCGGCAGAGGCTCACGATCGGCCGGTGGACATCGTTCTGACGGAAACTTGGCTGTTCCGATGCGGCCAAAGAACCCGATGATTAGGAGACTGGAAAATGTTCAGAGATAAATTAGGAGGGATTTACCATGGCTGACGAGAAAAATAACAATGGCCGGGACCCGATTGATGATTTGGTTGATGAAATTACCGGAAACGTGAACTGGGACGAACCCGATTGGCAAAGCGCGATTCCGGAATGGAAGGAAGGAACCTACCCTTGGGAGGAAGCATTGCTAGGGGGAGAGGAGCCGGAAGAACCCTGCGGGGAAACGAAGGAACTGGAGGAGCGGGCACCGGAGGAGGAAGAAACAGTGGTGCCGCAGGAACCTCAAACGCCACCATCGGGGGCATCGGGTAAGACCCGAAAAAGCCTACCGACGAACATTGCGGAATCCATTATCTACGCAGGGGGTATCCTGCTGATTTCCTTTATTATTGCCACGGTAGGCTGGCGCTGGGCCAACGATGTGCTGGCATTGAACAAAACAGAGACAACTGCTTCGGTAACAGTGGAAGCGGGCGAGAGCGTCGGTGAAATTGCCAATGAACTGAAAGATAAGGGGCTCATTCGTTACAAGTACCTCTTTAGGCTGTTTGCAACTGTTACCGGCAAGACGGAAAATATCACTGCAGGCTCTTACGAATTGAGTACAGAGATGGACTATAGCGCTCTGCTCGGTAATATCGGGTCTTCCTCGGCCTATCGGGAAACCGTTACCGTAACCATCCCGGAAGGGTATACGGTAGAAGAGGTCTTCCACCTGATGGACGACAAGGGCGTCTGTGATTACGACAGTCTGATCGATTCGGCGAAGAAGGATCAGTTTAGTTTCGACTTCCTGACAGATGTAAGGGCTGAGGGATCAAAACGATTGGAAGGGTATTTATTCCCTGACACTTACGAATTCTATAAAGGTACTACGGCAAAAGCGGTTATTTCCAAAATGCTCTATAATTTCTCCACCCGTTTTGATAAAAAGATGGATGCAGAGATGCAGATTTTGGGACGCAGCAAGAATGAGATTACTATCCTTGCCTCCATTATCGAAAAGGAAACGGATGGAAGTGATCAAAAGAATATTGCATCGGTGCTCTATAACCGTTTGAACAATACCTGGGCATCACCCAAGGGATACCTTCAAGTGGACTCTACCATTCAGTACTTACTAGAGGAGCGTAAGGAGAATCTGACCCAGGCCGATCTAGACATTGACAGTCCGTACAATACCTATATGTATCCGGGGCTGCCAGTGGGGGCCATCTGCAATCCGGGTCTGACTGCCATTGAGGCTGCGTTGGAGCCCAACCAAACGAATTACTACTACTTCATGCTTGGAAATGATGGAAGTACCCACTTCTTTGAAAGTGAATCGTCCTTCGTGCACTATAAAACGGAGCAGGCAGAGGCCAAAGAGAATAATCAGACAGAGGATACTACGACACAATGAGAGAGAAAATAGAACTGCTGGCACCGGCTGGCGATATGGAACGATTAAAGATGGCGGTGGCTTACGGAGCAGATGCCGTCTACCTGGCAGGGACAACCTTTGGGATGCGAGCCTTTGCCGGAAACTTTGGGGCAGAGGAGTTATATGAGGCGGTGCGCTACTGCAAAGCCCACGGCGTGGATACCCATGTGACCATCAATACCATGCCGCGATGTGACGAGGTAAAAGCGCTGCCCCAGTGGCTGGAAACCCTGGAGGACGCAGGGGTTTCGGCGGTAATCGTTGCGGATCTGGGTGCCTTTCGGCTGGCACAGAAGTACGCACCCCACATCCAAAAACACATCTCCACTCAGGCCAGTATTTGCAATTACGAAACCGCCAATGCTTGGTATGATTTGGGTGCCAGTCGGGTCATTCTGGCGCGGGAAGTGCCTTTGGAGGATATTCGGGAGATTCGGGCGAAAACGCCGCCAGAACTGGAGATCGAGGCATTTGTCCACGGAGCCATGTGCGTGTCCTATTCCGGGCGCTGTCTGCTGTCCAACTATATGACCGGGCGGGATTCCAGCCGGGGAGCCTGTGCCCAACCTTGTCGCTATGAGTACTACCTGATGGAGGAGAAGCGCCCCGGGGAGTATTTTCCGGTGTTTGAGGACGAGAAGGGCACCTATATCATGAACAGCCGGGACATGTGTATGATCGACCATGTGTCCGAGCTAATCGCCGCCGGATTGAACTCTCTCAAGATTGAGGGTCGGGCCAAAAGTGCCTACTATGCGGCCATTGTCACAGGAGCCTATCGCCATGCAATTGACGCAGCAGTCACCGGCGCCCCGTTGGATCCAGTGTGGCGAGAGGAAGTGGAAAAGGTCAGCCACCGCCACTACTCCACCGGTTTCTACTACGGGTATCCCGGGCAGTTCTATGAGGATTCCCGGTATATCCGGGACTGGCAGGTGGCGGCTATCGTTCAATCCTGTGAGCCGGATGGTACGGCAACCCTCTCCCTGCGCAACAAATTTCAGCAGGGGGATGAGGTGGAGATTGTAGGGCCGAACTGCAAACCCATGCGGGTTACCGTGCCGCTGATGGAGGACGAGGACGGGATGCCGCTGACGGAACCGAAGAAACCACAGATGTTGTTCCGGATGAAGCTGCCACAGGTAGTTCCTGCCCTATCCATTGTCCGCAGAGCGGTGAATTTATCTCCTTGAGGGGAAATGCGGCGAAAAAGCGAAACGGAACCATTGACAGAACCGCTAAATATGATAAAATAAAATCGTTATATTGCTGAGACGAAACGAGTTGAATCAACGGAACCCAAAGCGAGCGGGGGAGGGTGCAAGCCCCGCGGTGACCGGATTCGGCAGCCATTTCTGAGCAGCCCGGGAGGACCGGGACGCTTCATCCCCGTTACAGGATGACCGAGATGTCTGCGCTGAGCGGACAAATCAGGGTGGTACCGCGAGTTAGCCTTCGCCCCTGAATGCCAGGGGCGGAGGCTTTATGTTTTGCTTTCCCAATGCGCCACGCTGCTGTGCATTGGCGCTGGGAGGATTGAACCGCCCAGCATATCAGTTAGAACATGTCTGGAGGAAAAGAACATGAAACCCTATGGTGTAAACGAACTGAGAGAGATGTTTCTCAGATTCTTTGAGACAAAAGAACATCTGCGTCTGCCCAGTTTTTCGCTGATCCCGAAAAATGACGCATCGCTGCTGCTGATCAACTCCGGTATGGCGCCGATGAAGCCCTGGTTCACCGGGGATCAGACGCCACCCCGGAAGCGGGTCTGCACCTGTCAGAAGTGCATTCGAACCGGTGACATTGAAAACATCGGCAAGACAGCACGGCATGGCACCTATTTTGAAATGCTGGGCAACTTTTCCTTCGGCGACTATTTTAAGAAAGATGCCATCGCCTGGAGTTGGGAATTCCTGACCTCCCCCGAATGGGTGGGATTGGATCCAGATCGCCTCTATCCCTCCATCTATCTGAATGACGATGAGGCATTTGAGATCTGGAACAATGACATCCACATTCCGGCAGAACGCATCTTCCGGTTTGGCAAAGAAGATAACTTCTGGGAACATGGCGCAGGTCCCTGCGGTCCCTGTTCCGAAATCTACTATGACCGAGGCGAGGAATATGGCTGTGGTCAGCCGGGCTGTACCGTAGGCTGTGATTGTGACCGCTATATGGAAGTTTGGAACAACGTGTTCACCCAGTTTAACAACGACGGTCACAACAATTACACCGATCTGACGCAGAAGAACATCGACACCGGCATGGGCTTGGAACGACTGGCCGTAGTATGTCAGGGTGTAAACTCTCTGTTTGACGTGGATACCGTGATGAACATCACCAATAAAGTGTCTGAGATCACAGGAGCCCATTACGGAGAGACGGCTCAGAAGGACATTTCTCTGCGGATCATCACCGACCACATCCGTTCCGCAACCATGATGATCGGTGATGGCGTACTGCCCAGCAACGAAGGGCGGGGTTATGTGCTGCGCCGGCTGCTGCGCCGTGCTGCCCGCCATGGCCGACTCCTGGGCGTGCCCCATCCCTTCCTTCATGAGGTCTGTGACACCGTCATTCACGAGAATCAGAACGCTTATCCTGATCTGGTGGCTCGTCAGGACTATATTACCCGGATCATCCAGATGGAAGAGGAGAGCTTTGGCCGCACTATTGACGGTGGCATCAAAATTTTCGGTGAACTGCTGGAAGAGCACAAGGCAAAGGGGAACACGGTGTTCTCCGGCGCAGATGCCTTCAAGCTCTATGACCCCTACGGGTTCCCCATCGACCTGACCATTGAAATGTGCGAGGACGAAGGGATGGCAGTGGATCAGGAAGCATTTGCTATCGAGATGGAGGCGCAGAAGGAGCGGGCTCGTGAGGCGCGGAAGGCACTGGGCGACCTGGGCTGGGAGCGTATTGACCTGGGTGACATCGACAAGGAACCCACCCAGTTTGTAGGTTATGAGAACCTGTCTGCCACCGGCAAGATCCTTGCTATGGTAGAGGACGAGGAACTGTCTGGCACTATTACGGAAGGCAAAAAGGGCATCATCGTTCTGAATCGGACTCCGTTCTATGCGGAGATGGGCGGTCAGGTAGGCGATCACGGCGTCTTTACCTGTGGCGAATCCCAGTTCACTGTGACCAATACCCAGAAAACCAAGGCGGGCAAATACCTGCACTATGGCGAAGTGACCAAGGGCAGCTTCTCTGTGGATGGCGAAGTGACAGCAACGGTGGATGCAGAGCGCCGCAAAGCCATTGCCCGCGCTCATTCTGCCACCCATCTGCTCCAAAAGGCACTGCAAAGCGTTCTGGGCGATCACGTCCAACAGGCAGGTTCCCTGGTGGAGCCGGACTATCTACGGTTTGACTTTACCCACTTCTCCGCCATTACGCCGGAAGAGCTGGTGAAGATAGAGGAATTGGTCAACGATGCTGTTCTGGAAGGATATCTGGTGGAAACCAGAGAAATGCCCATCGAAGAGGCCAGAGAGATGGGGGCAATGGCGTTGTTCTCCGAAAAGTATGGCAATGTTGTCCGTGTTGTCAATATGGGGGGCTATTCCGTAGAATTGTGCGGTGGTACCCATCTGGACAACGGAGCAAAGATTGGCTCCGTCCACATTCTGGGCGAAGGATCTATTGCAGCCGGTGTACGCCGAATCGAAGCGGTGACTGGTAAGCGCAACGTAGAAGGCCAGCTGGACATGCAGCGAAAATTCTATGAGGCAGCGTCAATTCTGAAGGTGAAACCCCAGGAACTGGCAGAGAAGCTGCACAGCCAGAACGGCGAGGTGCGGAATATGCGCAAGGCCATTGAGCAGTTTCAGAGCCAGCAGGCGCTGGGCGAGGCGCGGAACTTCCTGGCTTCTGCTAAGGACGTGGGGCCGCTGAAAGTGATCACTGCCAATTTGGGCGCCGTTGAAATTCCTGAGCTGCGGAAAATGGGTGACTTCCTCCGGGATAAGGAACCCCATACGGTGGCAGTGCTCACTGCGGTGAACGGAGAAAAAATTTCCTTCCTGGCTGTGTGCGGTAAGGAAGCGGTCAAGGCCGGCATCAAAGCAGGCGACGTGATCAAGAGCGTGACCAAAATCTGTGGTGGCTCCGGCGGCGGTAAGCCGGACAGTGCTATGGGCGGCGGAAAAGACACGCTGAAAATCGACGATGCACTGGCATCTGTAGATGATCTGATCGCAGCAAAACTGGATCTGTAATAGAAAAGTAAAGGAGGGAAATGAAATGGACTGTTTATTCTGTGCCATCGTGGCAGGGGAAATCCCCTCTAAAAAGGTCTACGAGGACGAAGCGCTGTTTGCGTTTTATGACATTGCGCCTCAGGCTCCAGTACACTTCCTGGTGATTCCCAAGAAACACATTCCGTCCTGCGGAGCGATTACCCCGGAGAATTCTGCTGTGGTAGCTCGTTGCTTCGAGGCGATTACCAAGATCACCAAGGAACTGGGGATCAGCGAATTCCGTGTGGTCTCTAACTGCGGGGAAACGGCAGGGCAGACGGTACCGCATTTGCACTTCCATGTGCTGGCGGGACGTGACATGACCTGGCCTCCCGGCTGAAAATCAGAAAATTGAAAAGCAGTGCCGTGGGCAACCACGGCATTCTTTCATGGTAGGAACCACCGTACAGTGCCAAAATGGGCGTAAAAAAGAGACCGAACGGTAACATTTTAATCGGTGATAAAAATGTATTTTCAACGGTTAAGAGATTTACGCGAGGATGCAGACAAAACGCAAATTGAGATTGCGGAATATCTGCACATGCAACGTACGGTGTACCGCCGGTATGAGTTAGGCGAACGAGAGATCCCGGTCTGGGCAGTGCTCAAACTGGCAGATCTATACAATGTGACCACGGACTATTTGCTGGGGCGCTCCAATCGGAAGCGTGGCGAACGGTGACGGTCATGTATTTTCGACAAATCAGAGATTTATGGGAAGATTCGGACAAGATGAAAATCGAGATTGCGGAATATTGGCATATGCAAAGAAGTGTATACCATCGATATGAGCTGGGCCAACGGGAGATCCCAGTCTGGGCAGTGATCAAGCTGGCGCAGCTTTACAATGTAACCACGGATTATCTGTTGGGACTGGCAGAGAAAAAACGATGAGGAGGCTGGCGTGGGCATTGCTGCCCTTCTGCGCAGCAGTATTTCTGGCGGTATACCTAGTGCCGGACGACTGGCATCTGACCGTGGGAGCAGCCTGTTTCCTGCTTTCTGTCATCGGGCTGTTTTGCAAGGGGCGCAATCGGACGCGGGTGCTTTTTACCACGATCAGCTTTTGCCTGGGATTTGTGTGGTGCGCCGTGTATCAAATGGTCTGGTGCGCCCCTGCCCGGGCATACATAGGGGAAACCAAACCCTTTTCGGCCTGTGTGATCAGTTATCCGAAGGAGACAGACTATGGTGTGTCTGTTACGGCAGAGGTTCAGCCCAAGGCGGGAAACACATTTCGAGCGTGTCTGTATCTCAACGAGGGGTACCAAGGGCTGACGCTGGGGGATGAAATTTCCGGCACTGGGAGCTTTACCACGGCAGAGGTGATCCATGACCGGGAGGTGAGTTACTACACCGCTCAGGGCATCCATGTGCTGGGGAAAAAGGTGAAGCTGGAACAAATCGTTCACCCGGAGCGAATGGAATGGAAGCTGTATCCATTGAAGTTTGCCCGATGGATACAAACCAACTTAGATGCAATGTATCGTGGGGACAGCGGTGGGCTATTGAAGGCCATGACCACAGGGGATAAAAGCGGGATGTCCGATTCCTTCCGTAATGCCCTCTCCCGAATTGGGTTGAGCCATATAACCGCAGTGTCCGGTATGCACATGGTTTTCTTAGTGGAGTTTATCCTGCTGCTGCCAGGAAATCGAAGATGGAAATGCTTGGCTGCCATCCCCTTGATGTATTGCTTTGCACTGCTCACCGGTGGGGCACCTTCCGTGGTGCGTGCTGCGGTGATGGAGACGCTGCTGCTGTTGGGGCCGATACTCAGACGGCAGTACGATCCGATTACCGCATTATCCGCCGCCCTGTTCCTAATTCTGGTGCAGAACCCATGGGCGGCAGGCAGTGTAGGCTTGCAGCTTTCTTTCACCTCGGTGTTAGGGATTCAGTTGCTGTTGCCGAAGCTGCTTCCAGATTGGCAGGAAGACCCTGGGGAAAGCAAGAGAATGCACTGGGTGCGGAAGCAACTGTGGAATGTTAAGCAGATGATGGCTTTGACCATCTCTGCCATGGGCTTTACGGTTCCGCTAACCGTCCTGTACTTTGATCAGGTTTCAGTCATCGCACCCATTTCCAATCTACTGGTGGTCTGGAGCGTTTCCCTTTTGATGGGCGGCGGGTTCCTGACCGCAATGCTCTACGGAGCATTGCCTATCGTAGGAGTTGTTCTGTCCTGGCCGGTGAAAGCCTTGGCGTGGTATGCGGTGACTGTAGGGAAAGGACTGGCAGCGGTGCCTTTTGCCGCCCTGAAAGGGGATTCTCCGTGGATACGGCTCTGGTTGCTGGCGGCCTATGGACTGCTGTTCTATGCCTGCCGGCGGAAGCCAAAGGGGTGGAAGGCGGTGATACCGGTTGCGGGAACATTGGCCATCTTGGTTCTTGCCTTGATTGCCAATCGGACGACAACGTTATCAGGCAATTTAACCACTGGAGTTCTCGACGTAGGACAGGGGCAGTGTGTAGCGTTGCTTTCTGGCGGTGAAGCAATTGCAGTAGACTGCGGTGGCACAGAGGGAAACGCAGCGGGAGATGAACTAGCGGATTATCTAAACCAGCTGGGAATTTTTGAGTTAAAGCTGCTGGTACTGACCCACTACGACAGCGACCACATCAATGGAGTAGGGGAACTATTGGAGCGTGTGCGTGTGGAGCGCCTTGTGGCTCCGGAGGTAGAGGACAACAGCGGGAATCGAGCAGAGATAGAGGAAATGGCGCAGCAGTACGATTTGGAGGTGGAAACCGTAACAGCGGATCAAGAGCTGCTCTTCGGGGAGGCACAGGCACAGGTCTTCGCACCGGCGGGTGAGGAGAGCGATAACGATGCTTGTCTGTCAGTGCTGGCCAGCGCTGGAACCTTCGATGTGCTGATTACCGGTGATATGGGCAGTCAGGTAGAAGATACCCTGTCTCGGCGGGAGCACATTGCTGATGTGGAAGTGTTAGTGGTCAGCCACCATGGCTCCCGCTACTCTACCAGCATGGAGTTCCTGAAGCGGATTACCCCGAAGGTAGGTGTGATTTCCGTAGGGGACAACTCTTATGGGCATCCGACCCAGGATGTTTTGGACCGGCTTGAGGAAGCAGAAGTTGATGTTTACCGAACCGATCTCAACGGTACGGTTACGATAAAGGACCAATGAGGAGAACTATGGCACAAAAGAAACGTCCGGATGCCGGACTGATAGAACTAAAAAAAGCGCTGACAGAGAATCGGCTGGGGATGCTCTACCTGTTCCACGGAGAAGAGGACTACCTGCGGGATTATTATTTGGAAACCATCCGAAAAAAGCTGTTGCCTGCCGGAGCGGAAACCTTTAACCTTCATGTGTTTCAGGGAAAAGAACTGGAGCTGCAAGATCTGGAAGACTGTGTGGACGCCTTTCCCATGATGAATGATCGAACAGTGATTATCGTGTACGACTATGATCTGTACAAAAATGAGGAGCGGCGTGACAAATTGGAGGCAATGCTTCAAGATCTGCCAGACTACGTCTGTCTGATCTTTGTCTATGATTTGCTGCCCTTTCCGGCTAAGGGCAATACCAAATTGGGGAAGCTGATCAAAAAGATTGGAATCACGGTGGAATTCCAACCCCAGCAGCAAAGCGATTTAAATGCCTGGATTCGCCGTCACTTCAAAGCGTTGGGCAAGGAAATCGACAACTCAACCGCAGAATATCTAACCTTCCTCTGTGGTGGACTGATGACCGGTTTGGACGGGGAAATTGAGAAAATTGGGAGCTATGCCAAAGGGGCTAAGATTACCAAGGAGGATATCGACGCGGTGGCAACGCCAGTGCTGGATGCGCAAGTGTTTGCCATGTCCAACGCCATTGGAGAGGGAAATTTTGATCAGGCCATGGGCGTGCTCAGCGAGCTATATCAGATGAATGAAGCGCCGATTAAAATACTGGCGGTGTTGGGGACGCAGCTGCGGCAAATGTGGTCGGCACGGGTGACGTTGGAGCAGAAAAAGGGACAGGATTACCTGGCTGAGCTATGGAAGATGCACAGCAGCTGGCAGGCGCGGCGGCTGATGGAATCCGCCCGTCGATTTGATTTGCGCTGGTGTCGGAATGCGGTGGCGCTGGCGGCAGAGACTGATTTAGCCATGAAATCCAGTGGAGTGGACAGCGAAGAGCTGTTGGTAGACCTGCTGCTCAAGCTGGCCTGCTGCTGAGGAGGGAGCACGGAACATGCTGAAAATCAAGGAGGCCATTGTTGTGGAAGGCCGCTATGATAAAAATACTCTTTCCCAGGTGGTGGATGCCCTGATTATTCCGGTAGGTGGGTTTCAGGTATTCAAGAAGCGGGACACGGTTAAGATGTTGCGGCGGGTGGCAGAAAAGCAAGGTTTAATTATTTTGACCGACAGTGATGGTGCTGGCTTTGTCATTCGCAGCCATTTGAAAGGTGCGATTCCCCAGGAGTGGATCAAGCAGGCCTACATTCCAGATGTCTACGGTAAGGAGAAACGGAAGAATGCACCAGGCAAAGAAGGCAAACTGGGCGTAGAAGGCATGTCACCCCAGGTGTTGGAAGCAGTGCTGCGGCGGGCAGGGGCAACGGTGCTGGGTGAAGAAGCGGAAACTCACGCTAGACGGAAAATCACCAAGGCGGACTTGTTTCGAGACGGACTTTCCGGCAGCCCTGGCAGTCGGGAACGCCGAAGTGCGTTGTTGAAAGCACTGGAACTGCCAGAGCATTTAACGCCCAACGGATTGCTGCAGGTGCTAAATGGACTGATTACTTACGAAGAATACCAAGAGGTTGTGGCCAACCTGTAGATAAGAAGAACCCGTTCAGATCAGCGTGCATCTGGACGGGTTCGATTCTAGTTTATGTTCAGCTGTTTGAATTAAGTGGGGATATAGCGGAAAAAAGGTGTATTCGTACCATAATAGGGTGAATGTGTGTTGTCATGATTACTATAAAGTTGAAACAGATATATGCCAATCCAAAATGAAAAAATGTTCATTCGACAAAGTTCTCGGGAAAAACAATAGGGAAACGGCTAAAATGAACGTTGTCAGCTATCAAGTAAGGAGGAAGAGAAAATGTGGGAACTATTTGTAGAAGAGCGTGATCTGGAGAATGAAATCGGACAGGCATATCGAATACAGTATTACATATTGGTGGAGGAAGCGGAAGCTGCTGGCAGTGTGTGTTGTGAAAGCTACGGAATTCGTATTGTGGTCTCGGGTTCTGGCGAGACGCAGTCGGAGAGTCTGCGCAATGTCACACTGCGCGCAGCAATAATCGACAAGTTAGTTCACAAGATGGCGGATCATTTGGTGACGCCTACCACATTGCGGGATATAGTCGAAGACTGGATGGCAGTTGGGTAAAAAGGGACACACCTGTGGTGTGTCCCTCTTTCGGCGTCAGAGCAGTTATTTATTTGCTTTAAAGCTGTCTTTGAGGGAGACAGAGCGATTAAAGACCAAAGCTTCAGGTTTGCTGTCTTTGTTGTCCGCGCAGAAATAACCAGTTCGCATGAACTGATAGGGAGTGAGCGCTACGGCATCAGCCAGAAAAGCCTCTAGTTTGCAGCCAGTGAGGACAGTGAGGGAGTTGGGATTGAGTGCGCACAAAAAGTCCTTACCAACGGCATCGGGTGCGGCGTCATCAAAAAGGTTGTCATAGAGCCGCACCTCGGCATCTACGGCAGTGGCAGCGTCGACCCACTGGATAGCAGCGCCTTTGATCTTGCGGCCATCCGCAGGATTACCGCCCTTGGATGCGGGATCATATTCCGCAAGCACTTCAATTACGTTTCCCGCAGCATCCTTTACACAGCCGGTGCAGGTGATGATATAAGCACCCTTCAGACGGCATTCCATACCGTTAGGGGTTAAGCGCTTATATTTTTTAATAGGTTCTTCCATGAAGTCATCCGCTTCGATAAAAAGGTGTTTGGAAAACGTGACGGCGTGGGAGCCCAAAGTGGGATCCTTGGGGTGATTTTCTACCTGGAAGGTTTCAGACTGTCCCTCAGGATAGTTGGTAATGGTGAGGGGGATGGGGTGAAGCACGGCCATGACACGAATGGCGTGGCTGTCCAAATCGCTGCGCAGACAGTGCTCCAGGAAGGAATACTCTACGGTGGAGTCTGCCTTAGCTACGCCGATCTGTTCAGAGAAGGTGCGGATGGCGGCAGGAGTATAGCCCCGGCGGCGCAGGCCGCAGATGGTAGGCATACGGGGGTCGTCCCAGCCGGAGACGTAGTGCTGCTCTACCAGCTGGCGCAGTTTTCGCTTACTCATGACAGCGTGATCGATACCAAGGCGAGCAAATTCGATCTGGCGGGGTTTATGATAGGGGATGGTGATGTTGTCAATGACCCAGTCATATAGCGGCCGGTGAGACTCGAACTCTAGCGTGCAGAGAGAATGGGTAATGCCCTCCAGGGCATCTTCAATGGGATGCGCAAAGTCGTACATGGGATAAATGCACCACTTGTCCCCGGTGCGGTGATGAGCCATATGCTTGATGCGGTAGATGGCTGGATCACGCATATTAAAGTTGCCGCTGGCCAGGTCGATTTTAGCACGCAGGGTCATAGCACTATCGGGGAATTCGCCTGCCTTCATCCGTGCGAATAAATCTAGGTTTTCTGCAATGGGGCGATCCCGGTAGGGGCTGGTAGCGGGAGTGTTGACATCGCCACGGTGGGCGGCCATCTCGTCTGGCGCTAGCTGACATACGTAAGCGAGTCCCTTTTTGATCAGCTCTACCGCGTAGTCATACATTTGATCAAAGTAGTCCGAGGCATAGTAGAACCGATCCTGCCAGTCATAGCCCAACCAATGAATATCTTTCTGGATGGCGTCCTCATATTCCACTTCCTCTTTGGTGGGGTTGGTGTCGTCCATCCGTAGGTTGCACAGTCCCTGATATTTTTGAGCGGTACCGAAGTCCACAAAAATCGCCTTTGCGTGGCCGATGTGCAGGTACCCGTTGGGTTCGGGCGGGAAACGGGTATGCACCTGCTTTCCGGCGTAGGCACCGTTTTCGGCAATATCTTCATCAATAAAATCGTGAATAAAATTCTGAGTCATTGTCATTTCATGTTCAGCCAAGGGATTCACATCCAATCATCATCAAAATTAAACTTTATTATACCGTTCACGCATGAAAAAATCAATGTAAAGGGAAGAGTATATCGGAAAAGAATGAAAATTTCTTCCGAAAAGCGAAACAGTTCCCAATCCACAGAACGGAAATGGGAACTGAGATAGAACGGTATGCGGGGAAGGAATTAGTTGCGGCCAGAAATCAAATCGACAATCCAAAGCAGCGCACAGGCGCCAACCACAGAGACGAGAAAGCTGGAAAACCCTTTGTAGGCATGGAAACCGATAAGGGAAAACAAGAAGTTACCTACACCGGAACCGATAATGCCAACAATAATGTTGCGCAGGAGGGAAGTATCATGGCGCATGAGCTTTCCG
>CALLZZ010000052.1 GCA_937858235.1 uncultured Clostridia bacterium | reverse complement strand
TTGTTCGGCATGCACAGCGGCGCAGAGCTCAGAGTCACTTCGCGGACGTTGTGCTGCGCGTCGCTGAGGTATTTCGGCACGTCCACGCCGGTGTAAGTGTGGAACTCGCCGTCGGCCTGCTCCACCTGAGTGATCGCACCGTAAACAGTACGGCCAGCAGCCGGAGCGCCCACTGCGATTGTACCCGCAGGGATAAACGGCTTTACGCTGCCGTCCACTTCGGTGTAAGTGTCCTCGTAACTCAAAACGTCAACCATGTGGCCCTTGACGTTCAGGCGGCAGATCTTCGTTGCACCGGTCGGGAGTGTTTCGGGATCCACGCCACCGATCTGGTAGTTGCGATTGTCGAGTAGTTTCAGGATCCACTCATTGCTCAGCACAATGTCGGCCACGTCGGGAGCCACGATCACGTCGGTGGCAGGCAGGCCGCGGGAGGTCAGCATGGAGATCATGGCGGCCATGTCGTTGATCATCTGCTTTCCGGCTTCTTCGGTAGTACTCCAGTCAGCAGACGGGGTGTAGATCGCCGGGTTCGTGGTGCTGTCGTAGTAGCGCACCTCGCGTTCCTCGAAGTGGTGGAAGTCGTCCACATACTCGTCCATGACGCAGGCGTTCGTGAAAATCACCTGCGCAGCCATGGCTTCCTTGCGGCGCTTGTTCATGTCGCGCAGTTCGTCGAGGTCTGCCAGCATGATTACGCCCTGACGCTGTTCAGGAGTCAGGGCGGGATAGAGGGCCTCGCCGAAGCCTCTCTTTTTCAAGTCGTCAATGGTGAGCGGGCGCTTCGGCGCGATATAGGACGGTGTGAAGCGTTTCATGGTGTAACCGTCGCGCAGGATTGTGATCCCGCCTTTGCGTGGAGCTACGAACGGTGCCGCCTTCTTGTGGCCCTTCTTGTATTCCACCAGTACGTCGTCGGTAGCAAAAATGTCGGTCGCTGCGTTCGTAGGGAAGTAGCGATCCAGCAGGAAGGTGTGAAGGGGCGGGAGCTGCTGCACGGAGGCAAGCAGCGTGTGTGTATCGTAATAATTAAAAGCCATTTGTTTGTCCTCCTTCTTAGATTTCCACAGCGTCAGAGAGCAGGATCCCCACAGAGCGGAGCGCCTCTTTGTCGGCTGCGGTGATTTCGTAGCCCTCGGCCACGATCAAGCTGTTGGTGTTAAAGTGCCCGGTACGGTACGCGGTCGCCGTCACGGCGTCGCCTGCCTCGGCCCCAGTGTCCATGGGATCGGCGAGCACTGCGTTGGCTTTGCCGATTGTGGTGGAGCTGATCTTCTCCATTACGCCACCTTCGCCGGTAGCCAGAAGCGTGCCGCGCTGGAGTTCTCCCTGCCCGGCTTTCAGCTGCACACTGAATACCTCTGTGGGTGGGTACATGCCGTTAATCAGATTGTCGGGGCTTACATAGCCCAGATTTTCGTCCAGTCTTTTGCTCATTTTACTTCGTGCCTCCTTTACTCTGAGTGTAGGCGTTTACTACCATCTGAATGTCTGCCGCGTCCTGCTCGGCTTTGGTTGCAGGGGTGCCGCCGTTAGGTGCAGCGCTCACGCTGGAAGCCTTCGAGGCTTCCCCGTCTGCCTTGTAGTCAGCGAGGAACTGTTGGCCGGACGCCGCGCTCTGCTGCATAACGCGGAAGCAGAGCTCCTGTGCGGTGCAGGGTTTGTCGCCGTATTTGGCGTCGTGTACCATTTGCGGATCGGGAATAGAGGCCGCGATCGAGTCAATGGCTGCGAGGCGCTGGCGCTCGGCTGTCACCGCGTCGGTGGTCTGAGCTTTTGCCGCGTTCGTTGCGGTCTGCTCGATCTGGCTCACCAGATCCGGCTCCTGAGCTTTCAATTCGTCAAGTGTCATATGATTTTTACCTCCTTCAAATTTTGCCGCCTTATTGGTCGGCCGTTTATTTGCTGCCGGTCTTGCGGCCGGTTTAGCACTTCTTTGGATCGGGATCGTGCCCGGTATGTTGCGCAGCCCTTCGACATTGTGGCGAACGCCATTGACAAAAAGGATTTTTCGGTCGGAGCTCATGCTCATGTCCGGATCGTCCTCATCCTCTTTGATAGTGTCCGCGAAGCCTTTGTCGAGAGCTTCCCGGCCGGTCATCCATGTTTCCTTTGTCATCATGTTGCGCAGGGTGTCCACGCCGAGGCCGGTCTTTCCGTCGTAGATTTCAGCGACGGCCCGTTCGCTGGCGTCCATACCCTTGATTAGCTGCTTCATGTCCTGAATGTTCAGTGAGTCCCAGAGCACGACGCTGACGCCGTGGATCATGACAAGGGATCCGGGGTATACGGTCACGGTGTCACCGGCGCACATAATCACGCTGGCTGCGCTGGCCGCGATACCTTCCACGACGACGTTCACCTCGCCGCTGAGTGCTTTCAGGGCGTTGTGGATCGCGATCCCCGTGTAGAGGTCGCCACCGCAGCTATTCAGCTTCACAGTGACGCGGGCCTTGTCTTTGACGGCCGCGAGATCTTCCATGAAGCCCTCCGGCGTGATATATAAGCCGGGCTCCGGCTCTCCCGTCCACCAGTCGATTGGCGTCTGGCTCATAACGTCGCCGTAGAGGGTGATCTCGCCCTCGTCCTCGCTGACGCTTGCCACGTTCCAAAACTTCGTCGCTGGTGGTGCCTGTGGAGCCGCTGTCGGGCCCATACATAGGCTGCTATGTTTTGTTCTCATTGGCTTGCCCTCCTATGGCTTGTTTTATTTGCTCCCTTATAACGAGGTCGCGCAGGGCTTGATTGCCCCGTCTGCGAGCTGTTTCGGGGTTGTGCGGATTGCTGTCGCCCTCGGCCGGTTCGTCGCCTTCTTGCGGTCCTTCCGGTTCGTCCTCGTCTTGTTCGCCGGTGAGGTCTCCAGATTGGTGCGGATCCGGGGCTTGCCCGTCGAGTTTTTCGTTTTCGCGCTGGAGCTGTTCGACGTTGGAGTTCCACTGGCCGCCATTGAGGCGGATCGTGCTCTGCTCATGTGTCGAGAAGCCCTCGCCGCATGCGAGGATCTCTGCGGTGATTTCCTTCACCGGATCGAGCTGTCCCTGAGACGGGCCCAGCCACTCGCTGCCGAGGTATGCTGCACGGATCATTGGGTTGGTGAAAAAGCCGGGCGCATAGATACGCCCACGGGCCACGGCCTCGCTCATCCATATTTCATAGCACGGGCGGCAGAAGTCGTCTGCCAGCCATTCCCGACGCATTTTAAACGCCTTCCACGCTTCCAGCAGGGCCGCGCGGCTTGCACTGTACGAGCTGTTGAACTGTTTAAGCAGCAGGTCGGCCGGTACTTCCAGAGCCGCGCCCACCTGAGCGCTGATCGCGGCCGCGAACTTGTCGAAGCTCCCGTTCGGGTGCGTTGGGTTTGCAAATTCCACGTCCTCGCCGGGTGCCATAATGTTGACTTGTCCGGGGCCCATGCTGTATTCGTTGGGGCCCTTCGGCTCTCCGAGCATGTCGGGATCCGTCTGGTTGAACGGGTTCTCGTCGGTCGGTGCCTGCGTCTTTATGAAGGCGGTATAGAATGACTCCACCACCGCAGACATGAGCTCGGACTCTGTGTAGCGCCTTAGCTGGAGCAGTGGTTCGATCACCTGTGCCAGATAGCTGACGCCGCGGTATTGATCCGGCCGCTCAGTGTCAATGACGTGCAGGATATTGGGGAGCCCCGTGTGTTCCTGATAGGCTAACACGCGAGTCCATTTCGTTACCGGTGCCCCGATCTCGAAGGGGTATGTGCTGCGGATATGGTAGGCCACCACCATGCCGCTCGCGTCTACCTCCACACCGTCGTAGATTGTGTTCCCGGTTTCCGGGTTCTTTCCGGTGGTGAAGGTTATCGAGCCTCCGGCACCGTAGCCGCCCGGCGTTGCGATCCGGTCGGACTCAATCAGGTGTACTCGTAGAGAGTAGGGGAGTAATGGCGTGGTGTCGTACTGCTTAATTACGCCGATACAGTCGCCAGACAGAAGCCACGACACGAGCGCGAGCTGCTGGAGCCCGTAAAAGTTATTCATGCCGGTGGCGTCGCAGGCCCTTTTGTCCCCGGCCCAGAGGTTGAACTCTCTCTCAGTGGTTTTCTGCCACGCTTCTGCCTGCTCTGGCGTGAGGCCCAGCTCTTCGCGATCGATCCGGCTTTTCAGCCTGAGGCCGACGCCTACCACGTTTGTACGGTTGGTCTTGATTGCCGAAGTGGCGACGGGTGCGGCCATGTATAACATGCGGGCCCGCTGCCTCATGGTAAAGTTGTTAAAATCTATATCCTCATGCGCGGATCCGCTTGGGGCGTTGAAGCCCTTCACGGCCCGCTTTCTCCAGCTGGCCCCGGCCTCTCCGTAGCCCTTATTTTGCGGGCGCACGCTGTCGGGCAGATACATTCCCATTTGCTTGTCGTACCTGATTTTTCTCACCTCCTTGCATGGAATAAAAAACGGCAGTAGCCGGGAGAGTAAAGGAGCGAAAACTCTCTCCGGCCATGCCGTAGTAAAGCCGAGGGATCCCGGCGTTTACCCTTACCAGTCGTGGGGGACTACGCCCACCGCTCGGCGGGGAGTGAGCCCCGCCAGCTCTGCCTCCAGCTCCCGGATCCGGGAGCGGAGCTTTTCGATCATGTCCTGAATATCTTTCAGGGCCGTGCTGTAATGTTGAAGATTGCGGGAGCCGATCCCGTAGCTCTGCACGCCGTTCTTATTCAGCATGTCAGCTTCGCGGGCCAGATAAAGCTCCAGCCGCTCCCGCGTCTGCGTGAGCTCGGCCTGTATTGTTTCGCGTAATCGCTTCATGGCGTTGCCTCCTTACCATTCATCAAATAGTTGCGCCGCTGCATTTGTCCGGCGCTGTCTTTGTGCTGTAGCTTTCTTCGGTTGCGGTCGCTCCGGCAGGTTCCTTAGTCTACGCTCCACGGCCTCCATGTCGGGGTTGATGATCCGGAAGCCGCCCAGCGCGTAGTTGCGGCAGTCGAGCGCTTCGTTTCGCTCGTGGCCGGGGATTTTCACCCATGCCCAGCTATTGCCCCGCTTTGTCTGCGTAAGCTCCAGCTTTTCGGACAGCAGGCCGTTAAAGTAGTACGAGTCGTAGCCGTAGAACTCGCCCCGCGGGAAATGGCAATATTTCGCGCCGGGTTCCTGCACTCGCACGTTTGACATTATCGTCTCTTTGCCAGCGTCCACGCCGAAGGTGTAAAGCCAGCACTTACCGATTACCTGCTGATCCACCATGATCTTGACTTTAGACGGAGGCGTCACGAACGGGATCCCGTCGCCGCCCTTACCTTTGATAGCAAAGACGCGCTTGTTTTTCCGCTCTCGGCAGCGCAGGTACACCTCTTGCGTGTAGTGGCCGCCGGAGTCCACGCACGTGATCGAGATCCGGAGGCCGCGCTGGCTGTCCTTGAAGCGGTAGACGTGGTCGATCACGTCGTCGAGCTGCCGCCACACGTCGTCGGTGTCGGGCTTTCCCATGATGTAGCCTTTTTTTATTCCCCATGTTTCGCCGTAGTAGCCATGGCCCACGACTTCGTACTCCAGCCGGTTGTCCTGCGTATCTACGCCGCAGGTCAGGACGAGAACGCCCTCCGGCAGTTCCACCGGGGAGCCGTCGGCGTTGGTGCCGTAGTCCTCCCGGCGGGCCAGCATGGTGTCCTCGTCGATTGTACCGCCACGATCCTCCCAGAGCTCGCCCAGCTTAGTGTTATAGACAACTTTTAGTTCTTGTGGGCTATCTTTCGCTTGCAGAAATTCGAGCACGATTTTCTCCCATGGCGTCCATGGCGAGCTAAAGGCGTTCAGCCAGAAGGAGCGCACGCCGGTGGCGTATGCTTCCGGGTTATCGGCGATCCACTTCGCAGGCTGCCGCCGCATGGTTTCCTCCGGGATAATGCAGCCGCAGTTCGGGCAGGCCCATGTGATCGGGCCGTCTATGGTGTAGACTTTTTTCCCGTGTACCTTTTTGACGGTGTGCTTATAGTGGATCCGATCGAATATGATCTCGCCATACTCGCCGCACTCCGGGCACTGGTGGCACCAGCGCTCTTGTGTGCCTTTGTAGTAGCTGTTTTCAATATTCGAGGCTCCCTTAATGGTTGGGGTTGATACCTCGACGGCTTTTGCGTTGTAAAATGTGGTTTGTCTGGCCTCGGCCAGAGCCCACGGATCGCCCTCGGTGCCTGCGCTTATTGCCCAGCGGTCGCGCTCGTCGCCTATGATGTAGCGGGCAGGAGTGGAGGCCAGAGCGGAGGCGCTGTTTGAACCAGTGATTGTCAACATGCCGCCGGGGAAGGACTTCTGAAGTATCGTGTTCCCAGAGTCCCGCGTCTTAATGTCCGAGACTTTGGCCCTCAGCACCTTGCTGTCCCTTATCATTGGAGCAACACGAAGGCGCGAGAACTTCCGGGCGTCGTCAACTGTCGGGTGTACAAATAGTATAGAGCCCGGATCTTGGTCAATAATGTAGGCGATTATGTTCAGTTCGAGCTCTGATTTTCCCACCTGAGAGGCGGCCACCATAACGATCTTATGGATTTTAGGATCCGTGAACGCCTCCATAGGCTCCAGAAGGTACGGAGTCCGTGACGTGCGCCACGGGCCCGCCTCCGCGGAGGTTTCAGGCGACAAGCGGCGGTGTTTGTCTGCCCACTCGGCCACCGTCAGTTCCTCCGGCGGTTTGAAGTTCTGGACGGCCGGAGCTATGGCTGCGTTGAGTCTTTTTGCGGCTTTTTTAGTCGTCGGCTTCATCTGTGAGCACGTCGCCCCAGCCTTCACGATCCCTTACCCGCCGTTGATATACTTCGGGATCGTATTGGTAGCCCGCGAGTTCGTTCAGTATTTTGTGACACTCGGCGCGGATAATTGCCGAGGCTTCATTCGCGGTATCTGCCTGCACAACGTCCATAGCAAGGCGGCCGGGTAGGGCCATTATCATGCTGCGGACGGTATAGACGAGATCGTTCATGACGGCCTCTACGTCCTCGCTCCGGTGCATTTTCCCCTCCAGCTCTTTGAGCTGCATTTCTGCGATCTTGGCCTTGCTTTGTTTCAGGTCGGCCTCGGCTCGCAGCTTGTCGGCTTCGGCCTGCACGGTGTCGGCGTTCTTTACTTCTTTGCCGTTGGCCTTGTCGCTCAGGTACTTAATGTACGCCTTGACGGTCGGGAGCAGGTCGAACTTATACGGACGGGTGGACGCCGTGGGGAGTATACCCTCTTTTGCGAGCTGCTGCACTCGTCGATCTGACAGGTCAAACAGTTTGCCGATAATGGCCGAGCTTTGCAGGTTTTGTTTTGCGTTTTCTGCCATAGCGCCACCTCCTTTCCGTATGGCTGGGCGAAACGAAATGGCCCGAAAAATATTTTTTGAGTCTGCGCGGCTTTTGGGCTCGCAAGCACCGCAGGGGTTTTAATGGTCGTCACAGTACCTTCGGCCGGTGGATTGCGTAGGCGTGCGCTTGTTGGCCTTTTATTTGGCTTTTGGCGTGCCTTGGTTGCCTCGTCGTGTGTTTGTTGACTTTGGACTGTTTGGCGGCCTTCCTGCGGCTTCTGGTGACTCTCTGGGCCATGCCTTGGCGTTTGGTGTGGTCTGCCCGCCTTGGTGGGGCGGGTGGTTACTTCATGGCCCGCTCTATGTAGTGGTTGAAGCGCTCGCCCAACTTCGTGTTGATTGTCTGCTCGATTGTCTCGCGGGCTCGGCCGTCAATCATTTGCGGTACGGATAGAGTACGCACTGCTTCAATAGGTGAACGGCCTTCCCCGGTGCGTTGGTATGGCAGCACTACGCCGCCGCGTCCGGCGGTCAGGAAGGTGTCGCTGCTCATGGCAGAGCGCTGGCCCTTGATGATTGTCGCCTTCACGGTGTAGGGCTTTGGCGGCCTTACCATAGCCACGGGTGAGCCGTTTGCTATAAGCTGGCCGGGGATCCGGATCGGCTTCTTTTGTTGGGCCGTTGGTCTTGCCTTCGGGCTCATTTTGAAGTGGATCGGTGTCAGTGTTCGGCCTTTGTATATAAGTGTGGCTCCGTCCACGGTTATGCCTGCGACGTGGATCGACGTATGCCCGCGGCTTGGCTTTTTAGCTGCCTCTTTTATGGCGGCCGTGTCTACACCATAGTGCTCGCGGATCCCCTTCGATACCCAGCCGGGCCCTCTGGTGGCAAAGTCGGATACAGTGCGCTTGATTGCTACCTCGCCGCCGTCTGTTAACTTCTGGAGCTTTTTCATGATCTCCCTGGCCCCTGAATAGGACATGGTGAAGCTGCCCTTTGTATGGCGGGCTGGCCCTGCTTTGAATAGGTCGCTCATGTATCCGGCCTCCTTTCTGGTGAATATAAAAAGCCGCCCAGAGGTTTGTGTGTCTCCAGACGACTTTCGTTATTGTATAAGCTATCACTTTTACGTTATCTCTTTCAATCCCTTTTTATCCCCTTTTATCCCTTTTTGTCCCCGCAGTTTTTCACAATGTTGTCCGGCGGTATGTATAAGATGGCCAGCCTCCGGCCGTTTTATGGCTTTTGGTGAGCTTTCTTGCCCGCCTTCTCTTTGTTTGTATATTTTCGCCAGAGCTTGCAGGGCAGAGCCGTGGATCTTGAATGTCCGTTTCAGGTATTTGTCGGCTTTTTCTTCGTAGTCTGTTTCCTCTCCGAATAGGGCAGCGCACACCGGCCACCATTTTGCGTGGTCAAAGTACCGCATTTCTATGACGGTCTGCTCGTCAGGGCTCCGCATTTGCTCGATCATGGCCTCCAGCTCTTTGTGTTCCGCAGCTTCAGCCGCGATCATGTCCCGGATCGTCTGCTGGAGCTCCAGCTTTTTGAGGACTTGCCTCTCGGTCTTGCTGGTTCCGTCGTCGCCTCCACCCGGCAGGCCGGTGAGGTTCGGGCCCGAAGGTGAGCCTATGACGGACTCCAGATACTCCAGCCGCTCGATCTGGTTGTCGATCCGGCGCTGGAAGGCCGCGTAGTGCTCCAGCTTTTGTTTTATTGCGTCGGTTTCCTTTGGCTTTTTGGTTTGGCACATAGGCTCACCTCCTTTCCTTGGTTATTCCGTGAACACTCTGTCGAATTGCTCACGGGCCAGCTCCTTGCCTTCCCTTATTAGCCGGATCCCCGTTGTCTTTCCGGTGGTCTTGATATATCGGCGCACGATTACGTCCACAAAGGCGGGTTCCATTTCCATGATGTACGACGGTTGCCCGACGCTTTCTGCCGCGATCAAGGTTGTGCCGGATCCTCCGAAGGTGTCAAGGACGCCCTCGGCCCATTGCGTATTGTCCAGCAGCTTCTCCAGTATTTCGACGGGTTTCTGCGTCGGGTGCAGCTCATTCCCGGAGCGCGTGGCCTCCAGCACGTTGCCGTAGCCCTTGTGGTTATCCCATTTTGGCTTTGTTCTGTGTGCAAACATTACGAGCTCGTGCTGGGCTCGCCAGCCCATACCCATGCCGGGGCTCTTTTTATTCCAGACGATCATGTTTTTGACGCCGAGTCCGGCGGCCTCTACAATGTCGAACAGATACACCCACATGCGCCAGTCTGTGAAGATATAGGCCACGAGCCCGTCGAAGTTCTGGAGCACTTCACGCATGAGAGACTGGTACCCGCGCGTGCTGAGGGTGTCATTTGCTATGGTTACGGCGATCTCTTTTCCGTCTTTGTCGTGGCGTTTGGTTCCTATGCTGCCGGTGCTGCGCCCGGACTCTTGAAAGCCGCCGGAGCAGTAGGGAGGATCTGTGAGAAGGATCTCCGGGTGTCCTCCGTCCAGTAACAGGTCAATGTCCTTTTTGTTGGTTGAACTTCCGCATACGACGCGGTGGCGGCCGAGGATCCAGAGATCGCCCTTCTTGGTGATTACTTCCTCCGGCTCCGGGGTGTCTGGTATCTCGTCCGGCTTGTTGAGGTCATTGTGCAGGGCCTCGGACAGCGCGGTGACGAGGCTTTCCACCTCGTCCTCCGTGTACCCGGTCAGCTCCATGGGGATCTCGCCGGTGTCTATGTCCGCGAATATGTCGGCCAGCAGCTTGTTGTCAGTCTCGGCCAGCTCTGCGATCCGGTTGTCAGCTACCAGATCGGCGTATTCCTCGGCCTCGTTGGTATAGTTCTGATAGTCCACCGGAGCCTCTTTCATACCTTCCAGCAGAGCGGCAGCGAGTCGGCCGTGGCCCTTCACAATAAAGCCGGAGCGCTTCGATACCGTGATCGGCTGCCTCCAGCCGGTCTGTCTGATAATGCGGCCGAGTAGTTGGATCTGGCTGTCCGGGTGCTGGTTCGGGTTCTTTGGATTCGGGATAAGCTTCTCCACGGCCACGATCGCGTCGTGTGCGCAGAATACCGGCATACCGTCGGCCCATGCTTTCGGCTCTGCTTCTGGTTTGTAGTCCATTATTCATTCCTCCTTTCTGCCTCTCCGGCGTTTTTTTGGTTGTCTGCGAGTGTTTTTTTCTGCCTTTCAATTCGGCGCTTTACCTTCCAGTGTCGGTATTTTCGTTTGAGTTTTGCCGCTGTCATGAGCGTGAGGCATGCTGCAGCACTGAGTAGGAGAATGAGTGTCGGGATCCACAGGCCGCCGAGAATGACGGCGATCCAGCCGAGCCTCACGACTCCGAACACCTTCAATACGATCAGAAGGAGCCACAGGCTGCCGCTTATCATTGCGTAGAGAATCCACAGTCCTGAATATTTTCCGTCGTTGTCCATTATGTTGCCTCCTTTGTCCGTTATCTCTTTTCGCGTTTTGCTTGCCTTCTCTGCGCACGGTTCCCGCCGGGTTTCCTCTGGTTTTTCTGGTAGGAGTTCAGGAAACCAGCTTTGACAGCGCACTCGGTACAGAGGAACGTCACGCCCTGCGCCTCTTTGAGCTTGTCGGCCTCTGACATTTTCCAGCACTTGCGCCCGCAGTTCGGGCACTCGATCGGCACCCAGTCCGGGTGCTTGGCCTGCACGTCGCCATTCAGGTTCTTATCAAGTGGGAGGCAGAGGATCCCGCCCTTGTCGCTGTATTTCCTCGGTGTAAGATTGATCCCGTGGGCCCGGAGCTTGTCGCGGGTGTCGTTCTTGACTTCCTGCTGAACGACTTCGACGACTTCCACCTTGTCGAGTTCCAGACAAAACGCGGCTTGTGGTTCCCATTTCTTTGCCTTCCAGTCTTTTGCGAAGTCCTCCAGCGTGTTGTAGTTGCAGAGCCCGGCCTCCGTTTCGGTAATGAATATTGTCTGCATGACGGCCTCGTCGTCGGCGTCGTCCCAGCCGTAGAGGTGCCAGCTCTCGTAGTTGTCATAGTCCCACTGGGAAAAATGGAGCGTGTGGCCGTCTATGGGCCAGCCCGTACCTTTTACGGTTCCGGTTATGATTTTAGGTTGATAGTTCATGATTCGCCCTCCTTTTTTAAAGCCTTTAGTTTCTCGATTTCTTCGATTACCCTTTGCAGCTGCGACTGTACAGTGTCCAGCTTGGAAGGATAGGAGCGGGTGAGCGCCTTGTCTATGGCCTCCGGTGCGTTGTACCATGCGTTAATGCCGTGTTTTTGAAGGATCCCGTGGATCTGCTGGAGTTCTTCGCGTTCCTCCTTGAAATACCGGTAGCTATTGTTTTCCCGTTCGAGTTCTCCGAGGCGTTCAACGAGCTTGCTGCTCACCTTATAGCTGAGCTCCTGGTTGCTTATCTTTCCGGCCAGCCAGTCCTCCCAATATTCCGCTTTAGTGGAATAGAAGGGGAGGCGGTCGCTATCCAGCCGGTTCATGATGATATAGAGCAGCATAAGGGCGTCGATCTCGATATTCCGCCATACAGCCTTCTTTTTGGTTGTTAATGTGCCCGTCTCCGGGTTGTACCACATAAGCCCGATATTTTCCTCGACTTCTTGACGCTGTACCATGCCAGATGGTACGACAAAATAGAACTCGTGGAAGTATGGCAGGTATCGCGAATATTTGTTGTCCCGCATGAAGTCGCTGCGGCTGACTTTGATCTCATACCCGCGGATTTGTGGACGTGTCCAGCTCTTATAGATAGCGACGGCGTCGAATTGAAGAAGCTCTCCGGGAGCTACGCCTGTTGGCCCGTTCTTAACTTCCGTCATAAAGAACTCACGTTCTCCGTGCTTTTTGGCAAGCGCCTTCTTGATCTCCGTACTGGTGGCGGTTGTCTTTTTCGTCATGCGGTTGCCTCCTTTCCCTTGGCCTGAATAGCTTACAGCCCATGTTCTTGAAGCTCTCCGGCTCATTGACGCCCAGCTGCCGGTATCTGCGAGCGAAGAGCTCGTCACATAGGGCCTTGTGTAAGCAGTTCTTGCAGGTTTTTCTCACTATGAACTTTTGTAGCAGCTCCCGGATCATAATACTGCCTCCGGTTCCCAGTTCCAGAGCCCTTGTCTGCCTTTTGTTGGCACCGGCTCCGGCAGTTTTTTGACATTCGCCAGTTTCCATGCGTACCGGCCCGGCGTATAGTCGCCCAGAGCCAGTTCGTCAGGGGACAGTGTGGCAATGTATTCCGGGGTGATCGGTATGCAGTCCACGAGTTCGGCGGTGGCAAGCACCGCACCGAAGGCCAGCTTTGACTCGTATTTATCGGGAGCCGGAGTTATGCCCGACTCATAGTAGAGGTTGGCACCAATTTTTAGGAGAATTTTCTGGAGAACGCGCCACGCCTCCGGCTCGATTGCCTCGCCCCATGGTGTAGGCACTGCCTTTTTTGCTGCGTGGATCGCAATCGGGCCGCGGTATTTCATGGCCCAGCTTCGCGTCTCGTTTTTCTTAATACCGGCAGTCAGAGCTCCGGCCCACGGCTGCCATACGGTGATTGCTTTCATTGTCTCGCCTCCTTCTGGAGTCTTAGGCATTTACCGCTCTGGTATGCCATGCAGCGCTCGCCTGCGCACCGCTTGAATTTGTCATAATATCCCGTTATCAGTTCCCCAGATTTCCCGCGCTTCATAGTTCTGGCGACTTCCTTTTTGAACGGGCAAAACCTCGTTTCTTTATCCATGTGTTGCCTCACATCCTTTGATTTTTCTTAGGCTTGACGGCTTAACCGGATACCATGGTGAATCACTGTTGATGTATACCGTGTTATCCGGCAAAAACTCCGGGTTTGGGTTTTGTACGAAGCCCACAACAACATGCGGGCCGAATGTTAAGCCGTGCGGGTTGGTGTATTCCACCTGATCCCCAATTTTAAAGCCATAGGCTTCTTGAATTCCGTTGATAACTGCTGGATCGTCGGCTGGGTTGTAATGGCTCATTTTTTCCTCCCTTTCTGTTTCAGGCTCATTGCCCTTCTAAACTCTTCCGGAAATTCCCGGATCATATTTTGTTCGCCGACAATGCTTGTCAGGCTGTCTTTCATGAATATACTTTCGGCCACGCACCGCCTCACAATATCTTCGATCCATTCCCGCTGTGGCTTGATTTTGTTTTTTCGGTTTCCTGTTTCAGCCCCCATTATTATCCAGTTTGGCATAAGTCCCATTTCGATAGGCTCATGAATAGGTTCGATGCTGAAAAATGTGCGATGGCTTTCCGGTAGATTGAGAAGCGTGATGCCTTTGCTGTTGTATTCGCTCTGATTGGTTATCGTTGCGCCCCACCAGTAATTTTCGCCCTGCGGCAACGCTCCCCTGTATGCAAGCATTAAATAGCGTCCCGGGTTTTTTGTTAAAAACATGTAAGTGTGCTGCGGTGCAGCCTCGCAGGCTTGAAATACGGATTTGATCCACTCGTCTGGCACCCATTCGCCGAACAGGTCAGCCATAGAGCACACGAAGATCGTGGCGCTCGCCTTTTTTCGTGCTGGCTCGTCGAGTTTGTAGCTGTGAAACGTTGGCTCAAAGCCGAACGGGTACGGCGCTGTGCGGACTTTCCCATCTGCCCCTCGTTTCTTCATGGCCTTTTTTATGGTATGGCATCCACCTTCAAAGTCGAAGCTCGCGTTATAGCAAGGGTCGTACCCTGAAAAGCGTGCGGCTTGTCTGTTTGCGTAGCAATACGAGCAGCCATGCAGGCAGCCGGTGACCGGGTTCCATGTGTAGTCGGCCCATTCAATATCTGTTTTGTTCATGTTTGACTGCCTCACTTTCTGCCGTCCAGACGATTGCAGAGCGCCCCGTCACGCTGCATACCCGCTTTCCGGCGTTCTTTGCTTTTCCTGCTGCCTGCGCTTTCGTGAGGATCGGGCCCACGTCGCTGCGGCTCACCTGCTGGCCCCGGTCGGAGAGGGTGGCCGCGATTTCGTTCGCTGTCATGGCCTCGCCCTTAATGAGATCCAACACCATGTCCCGGAGGCTCTGCTTTTTATCCGAGCTGCGCCAAATAACGACGGCAGAGGGGAAGGGAGCGGAGCAGGCCCGGCCTTTGGCGTCCGTTGTCGGGTTTCCGTCCTCGTCCGTGAACGTGAGCCTCCCGCGTAAAAAGCGCACCTCGTCGGCCTTCCCGTGGAATACATAGTCGTGGAAATATGCCGTGTCCGTTCTGGCCGGTATGAGCATAACAACGACGGTGCCGGGCTTTTGGCTTTCCTCGTAGCCCTTGCGCACCCAGTCGCCGATCTGGCGTCCATACGGAGGATTGCAGAATACGCGGTACCCCCCCCAGTCAGCTTTCAGGCCGTCGTCGGCCGTTGTGAAATATTTCGCGCACTTGGCGTTTTTAGCAGTCGCTGCCGGATCGAGTTCAAAATGGAACTCTTGATCCAGCTCTTTGAAAAAGTCGGACGGAGTGCACCAGTCCAGCTTTTTGCTGCTTAACAATACCTCATTCATGTGTCGCTTCTCCTTTCATCATTTTGGTGCCACAATACGGACAATATTGGAAGCGTTCGAGGATCTCACCCTCGGCCATTCCCATTGATATGCCGCAGTTTGAGCACGTTCTAAAGTTCCCGGTGGGATCCTGATCCCAGTGTCCGGTCTGTTGATCGAGCCCCAGATATAAGCCTTCCAGCAGTTTGAGCACTCCGGCTATGTACTGCACCCGGAATGGTTCAAGCTCTGCCGTTTTTATGTGTTTGTGGCCGTATATGTCCTTCATGTCTCGCCATGTTTCCCATGGCACCCTGAAAAAGTCTTGTAGGCCCACGCTTACCAGAACGAAGGTAACGGCTCCGAGGCTGTGATGCTCGGCGAGACTGTCCAGCTGCTCCGGCGTCAGGCGGTTGTACTCGATCCGGTCGCTGTCGGTGTGTTTGGCCTCGAATACGACGGATCGGCCTCCGGTGAGTGTGCCTTTAAAATCAGGCTGTGCGGCTTTGGTGTAGCAGGCGAGGAACTGGCCCTGTCGGTTTGGTGGCCTGAGAGGGCGCATTGGCTCCGGTGTCTTTTCTACGCGGGCCACGCCTCTGTCTTTGTACCAGCTGAGGCTCGCTTCGATTAGGTTCTCGAAGTATTCTCCGGCCCGTTTGCTCTGGAGCCCACGCTGGCTGCGCCGAATGTTTGAGAGGGCGGTCGCTGCTGTCGGATCCGGGTAGCCCTCGTGGTTTTTCCCCGGTACCGTGTCCCAGCTCATTGATCCGCCTCCATAGTTATGTCGTGGCCCCGGTGTCGCCTGAGCTGGATCGCCAGATCCACGACGGCCTCGCCGCTAATCCTCACGGTGGTGGACTCCACGGCCGCGACTCCGTTCAGGTTGCCGACGTGGGAGGGGAGGACGATCAACGCGTCGCCCAGCTCGCACTTGTCCTGTGGCCTGTTCTTGTAAACCTCGGCAGCGTTCCGGACGGGGATCCCGTGTTCCTCGGCGTAGGCGATTTCGTGCTTCATGCCTTCGCTCGGATTGTCGATCCCATACACCCAGAGCTCGTCGCAGATACTCAGCAGTGAGATCCCCATGTCCATGCCGACGGCCCGCTCGCCCGGGTTTTCGTCGTTGAGGAACTGCGTACAATAAACGTGCGGCGCAATTGGCAGCACGTCCGGCCAGAGCTCGGCCGCCTCCCGGCAGTAGCCCTGCGCCTTGATGATGTTCTTTTCCATTTCTCCCCGGCATGGGGAGCATATATAAACAAGTCTGTCTCTCATGGTTTTACCTCCTTATTTGCTGCGCCAGCTTTCGCCAGTTGTGACTATGGCCGCGCACATTTCCCGGAGCCGGTCGATCGTGGCGTCTGCTGTGGTTGGATCCCCGGAGTCCTTCGGCGTAAGCCTCCGGACGAGCTCGGAGTCCGAGTAGTTGGTTGTGATGATTGTCGGCATGTAAGCCTCATACCGGCTGTTAATAATGGCGTAGATCTTGGACACGGCCCACTCGGTCGCGGGTTCTTTCCCCATGTCGTCGATCACGAGCAACTGCACCTGCTTGTAGGTGTCCAGCACGCTGCCCTCGCTGATTTCTCCACCGTACTGCCGGTTCTGCTCGTATGTCCGCTTGATCCGATCCAACAAGTCGATCATGGTCATGCAGATCACGGGCGTGCCTTGCTGCATGAGCTGGTTCGCTATGGCAGTGGCAAGGTGTGTCTTGCCGGTTCCTTTCGGGCCGGTGATAAATAAGCCGTTTCGGCCGGGCTCCGGGTTGTTCCTCGGCAGCTTTTCCTCGAAGGTGTCGGCGTATGATTTGCATACCCGGAGGGCCTTCTGGTTCTCGTTGTTTGGCTGGAAGGTGTCGAAGGTACGCCGCAGGAAGCGGGCGTTCATGCCACTGTCGCCTATGATCCGGTGAACTCGTTTTCGCATTTTCTGTGCTTCTTCCTCCCGGCGCTTTGCCTCCATTTCTGCCTCATGCTCGGCCACCTTCCTCTCGTATTCAGCCACGGCCTCCGGGCAGTCGCAGCGTTCCGGCCCATACGGGGCCCACACGATCCGATCGCCAAATTTGAAGCCCTTCGTGTGCCTCAGCTTGCCACAGTATTCACACGGTACCGGTTCTGGAGGGTTAAAGCCCGCTGCCTCTGGCGAGTTGCTAAAAATCCACGTCTCCGGTTTTCCAGCCGTCGGCTCGTCTGTCGGTTCAACTGTCTGCCATTTGGAATCCGGAGAGGGTCGTCTCAGTTCCTGCTCCGTCTGCGGTTTTATTCCCGCCAGAATTTGTGCTATTGGTTCCATGGCTCTGGCCTCCTTTCATTTTGTCGTTGTCGTATTTTCCTTCCAGCACCTTGCTCATGTTCGTTGGCTTTATGAGCCAGTCGAAGTCTGCTGCCCAGCCTCGGTCGTTCTCGCCTTTCAGGAAGTCCGACGCCTCGGCCTTTTCGAATAGCTCTTTGAAGGTGTTCAGAGTCTTATATTTCTTCCAGCGGGCTGCGATCTGCTTCTCCCGGTTGCCCTCTACAGCCCGCAGCTTTGGGTAGCTCGTGCATATCGTGTGATAGAGCTCAACGATCTGCCTATATGGGACGGGCTGCTGCTGTCCCCCTTTAGGGGGTAGGGGGTTTATATTTTCTTCTCTACTCTGGTCTACTCTACTCTGGTCTACTCTGCCTCCGGTCGTTTTCTGGTCGTCCGGCGGTCGTCCGGCGGTCGTTTGCCGGTCGCCATTCGCAGGTGCGTCAGCAGCGGCCCGGCGGCGTCTGGAGCGGTTCTTTTCTGCCTCTCGCTGTTCAATTAGCTTCCCGGCGTATTCGTACCAGTCATGTATTGACAGCGAGCCGTCGTCCTCTTTGTCCAGAAGACCGGCGTTTGCCATAGCGGCTACAAATTTGTCGGGATCTCCGCTCCATTGGGCGGCCCGTGCGATCATGCGGTCGTTGATACCTTGGAGGGAGCCGCTCGGCGCATTGTCCAGAGCCCAGAGCCAGAACGAGATTATAAGGCCGAGCATGTGAACGGGTTCAATCTCCAGTTCATCAGCTGCCGCAAGTAGTTTTCTATGATCTTTGAGTTGCTGGTGCACTTGGATCCATGCCACCGTGCGCACCTCCTTTCTTGGTCGTTTGCTGGTTCTTTTTCGGTCTGTTGTTGGTTTGTTTTCGGTCGTTTTCTGGTCGTCCGGCGGTCGTCCGGCGGTCGTTTGCCGGTCGCCCAGCGGTTACGCAAAATTTGAGCCATAGCCTCCACCGCCTGACTCTTTGCCGTCAGCGAAGTAGAGCCGGGCGGCGGTGACTTCTACGACTTTGTGCCTTTTGCCGTCGTTTCCCTCATACCTTCGTGTAGAAATGCGGCCCTCGATTACAATCTGGCGGCCTTTCGTCAGGTAGCGGCCGCAGAACTCGGCCTGCTCTCTCCAGCAAACGATCGGTATATAGTCCGGCGGCGTGTTCTTGTCTTTGCTCGGCACTTGAACGGCGAGATCGAAGTTCGCCACCGGAGTGCCACCCGGCGTATATCTGATTTCCGGATCCTGAGCCAGACGGCCCAGAAGCCCCACATGGTTATACATTTGCAGTTCCCCCTTGTCTTGCACTGTCCAACGCGTTGCATATTTCGTCATACTGTTGCCGTGTCAGACGGTGAGGATCCTGCTGCCCGTATTTCTGGAGGATCTGCTCATTGACTTGCTGCTGGTTTATGTTCGCGTCCTCACCCTTGCGGTACATACGGGATAGCTGCGCGTCAGATAAGGAACGTGAAGCGCCTGTGTGTCCGTTCTTGACATTTTGAGCGGGCGGCTGTGCGTTTCTACCTTGCGCCCCATTTTGAGGCTGTGTGGGCGTTTGTGGCGCTTGCTGGCGGCCTTCACTTGTGTGATCCTGCATGTCTGGATCGTCGTCACCCTGATCTATACCGAATTTCTCGAAAAGGTAGTATTTTAGGCAGTACGTCCATGCAGAGCCCTTGGCTTTGTCTGGCCCTCCGTCATTGGTGCCGATTGCGTGAAGCGTTATTTCCAGCCTATCCTCCGGATCGTCTGCGTTCGTCCAGCGGATCGTCAGGTCGGCCTCGTACACCCACACGACACGGTCACCGCTGCTGCGGGTATGTTGCACGAAGTTGGAGTAGTACACGGGATCCCCGTTCTCAGCGTGTCTGGTGGCTGCCTCTCCCACAATGTCGAAGTTGACACCGTACTGGTTCATAGCCGGGGTTAGCAGCTCGTATACGTCGAAAATCTTTGCAAATTTGTATTTCACGCCGTCGCTGTGCTGCTTCTGGGTGATAGAAGGAACGGCCTCCCGGAGCCGGATAAACTTTTCTTGCAGGCTCATGGCCTCATGCGGTGGAGCTTCGGCTTCCTTTGGTTGTGCGGCTGTTGCCGTTGCCTTGGTATTTGCTGCCATGGCTCTACCTCCTTACACGTCTACGGAGAAAGTGTCGGGCTTGTCAATCAGTAGCACGCCCTCGACGATCTCGCCGGTTTCTTTATCCACGACTTTGCCGCCCATAACTTCAAGCCGCTTTTTGTACTCGCCCCATTTCGGCTTTTCCTCCGTTTTAATAAACTCCAGATTGCCGGAGGTTTTGAGGAACTCCACAAGTTTCTCGTCGTCCTGCTTCATTTGCTGCCCGCCGAATTTGCGCGTCAGTGTACCGGACAGCAACCGATAGCTGGCTTTGGTCTTGGTGGTCTTGTGAGGCACCGTCTCGAAGTATTCCGCGAGCTTTCCGGTCAAAAAGCTGGTGCTGTTTTCAAATCTGCGCTCAGCAGCGGCCACCTTTTCCTCAATCCGGTCAATCTGGGCCTCGGCCAGTTCCTTAATCCGGTCGAGCTCGGTCTTTTCTTCCGCGATTTTGCGGCAGGCCCAGTCTGCGCAGCCGTCGTCGGTGATCCTCCACGCCGGGCGCGGTGCGTCGTCGGTTTCTTCCTGCCCGAAGGCGCTCACGTCCATGGCTTCCAGCTCGTCGAGGGTGACAGCCGAGCCCTCGGCTTCTGGCATGGCTGCGGCAGGTGTTGCCGCGGTTTCCTTGGCTTCTGCGGCGATCTCCTTCGCCTTAGTGATTGCTTTTCCCATTCTCCTGATCTCCTTCCTGATTGCTCAATGCGTCCCGGAGCTTTTGCCGGGT
>CALLZZ010000051.1 GCA_937858235.1 uncultured Clostridia bacterium | reverse complement strand
ACCAATGGAAATAAGGAAAATCATCGTGGCAGATTACGATGAGGGCATGAGAGTGAAATCAATCAGTCGGGCGGTCCGAGTCAGCGCGTCTGCAATTTATAGATTGCTTGAAAAGAGACAGAAAACCGGGACAATTGAACTATCCTATGAAAAAAGTGGCAGACAACCGGAAGTAACTACGGAAAAATTAGCGAAAATGGAAGCGCTGATTACTGAAAATTCGGATATTACTCTTGCGGAAATCAAGAAAACCATGCACCTGTTCATCCAAAAGTCAGAAATCAGCAATATCCCTCGCAACAAGCTGGGATTCCGATATAAAAAATGGTACATGCCAGTGAAAGAGATCGGACAGATGTAAAAGCAAAACACACCGTGTGGAGTAAAATGCAGCGCACGATGCACGCGACCTTGTTGGTATTTCTTGATGAAAGCGGCGTTAACACAAACTTAAACTGTCGGTATGATCGAGCCAAAGGAAAAGCGCGTGTGAAAGACAGTGCCCCGCTGAACACGCCCAAAGCTACAACGATTGTGTCTTCTGTGAGGCTTGATGGTACAACGGTACCCAAATTCCTCTCAGGAGCCATGAATGGCAGCATGTTTCTCGACTACATACAGCATGAACTTGTTCCGTCGTTACATGCCGGAGATTTGGTTATCATGGACAATCTCCGCTGCCATAAAGTGAAAGGCGTCAAAGAAGCAATCCAACAAACCAAACCGGCGCACAACTACTTTATCTGCCTCCATATAGTCCGGATTTCGACCCGATTGAAATGATGTGGTCCAAGTTGAAAGCCATCCTGAGAAAGGTCAAATCCAGAACGGCGGACTCATTGCTTACGGCTCTTCCAAAAGCATTCCAGGATGTTTCCGTAAGTGATATCACAGGCTGGTTTCGTGAATCTGGCTATTCGCTTTCTTAAGTGGGATTGCTGTAAGCTGTAAGGGCCTCAGCCATTTAAGGCGAACCTGAGTCCAGTAGGTTCTATCATATCTGTGATTATGGCAAGGACAGAATGCCAAGATCTGTTGTTTGATCTTTTTAAGGCCAGCTTATGGTCGTCTCGTATCCGGATATACTCCTTCACCTGCTCGTCCTCAACGGTGGGAACATGCACCGAACTGTAGGTATGATAGGTAAGACATTTTGCAATTTCAGCCGCGTCGTGCTTGTCTGTCTTGATGCATTTTTTGGCTTCTCTTGTATCTAATTATCTGAATGGTGCAAAGATTCCAGTTGACAGTGAATCTCTTGTAAGATAACAATGGTGCATTAAAAATGGTTTTGTGTGTTAACTTTCATTTTAATTGATAGGAGTGAGCCTCTTGGATGTTTTGGAATCGTTGGGAAATATTGGGCTTGTCCCTCTTGCCGCCGTTGATCGGGCAGAGGACGCAGTCGATTTAGCAAAGGCACTGAAAGCCGGAGGAATCGGCACTGTCGAAATTACATTCCGCACGGAATGCGCGGCGGAAGCGATCAGACAGGTCAAGCGAAAAACATCGGATTTCTTAGTCGGCGCGGGAACGGTTATCAATCCCGATCAGGCCAAGAAAGCGGTCCGGGCGGGTGCGGATTATATCGTCA
>CALLZZ010000050.1 GCA_937858235.1 uncultured Clostridia bacterium | reverse complement strand
GCGTACCACTGGGGACTCCGCGGAATCGCGATCTGGTCGCTCGGACAGGAGGATTTAAGGCTCTGGGAGGCATTGCCGAAACAGACCGACACTTCATAACTTCATAGATCACACAGTTTTCCAAGGCTGTCAGCACAAAGCTGGCGGCCTTTATTTTTACCCAAAATCAAAGGAGGGACATATTGATGAAGGAATTCTGGAACACCATACAGCTCATCTTCGCCGCAGTCGGCGGATGGCTGGGCTACTTCTTAGGAGGATGTGACGGACTGCTGATCGCGCTGATCATCTTCGTGGTCTGCGACTACATCACCGGCGTGCTCTGCGCCATCGCGGACAAGAAGCTCTCGAGCGCGGTTGGATTCAAGGGCATCTGCCGCAAAGTGCTGATCTTCATTCTGGTCGGCATCGCCAATATTCTCGACATCCACGTACTCGGCCACGAGGGCGTGCTGAGAACAGCAATCATCTTTTTCTATATCAGTAATGAGGGCTTGTCCCTGACCGAGAACGCGGCGCATCTCGGGCTGCCGATACCCGGCAAGCTCAAAGATGTGCTGGAACAGCTTCACGACAGAAACGACAAGGAGGAACAGTAATGGCATACAAAGGAATCGACGTATCCGTCTGGCAGGGAAACAATATCGACTTTGCCAAGGTCAAATCATCCGGCATTGATTTCGTGATCATCCGCGCCGGATACGGAAACGGAAACAAGGACAAGTATTTCGACAGCAACTACAGCAAGGCGAAGGCCGTAGGGCTTCACGTCGGAGCGTACTGGTACAGCTACGCCACGTCCGCCGCCGGAGCGAAGCAGGAAGCGCAGGCTTGCGCCAAGGTTCTCTCCGGCAAGCAGCTCGATTATCCGGTCTATTTCGACATCGAGGAGAAGTCGCAGCTTTCCAAGGGACGGGATTTCTGCTCAAGCCTCATCACGGCATTCTGCATGGAGCTTGAGAGCCGCGGTTTTTACGCTGGTTTCTACACCTCGCTTTCCAGCCTGAACTCCGTGGTATCGGACGCCGTGAAGAAGCGTTTCACCGTCTGGGTGGCGCAGTGGTCTGGCAAGTGCAGCTACTCCGGCGCTTACGGAATCTGGCAGTATTCGTCCAAAGGCAAGGTCAGCGGTATCGGCGGGAACGTCGATATGGACTACTCCTACATCGACTTTCCGGCGACGATCAGGAGCGGCGGATTCAACGGCTACGGCAAAGGAACCGCGTCCACCAGCACGACGACCACAACCGCGAAGAAGTCCGTTGATGAGATTGCTTCAGAGGTTATCGCCGGGAAATGGGGCAACGGCTCCGACCGTAAGAACCGCCTGACCGCAGCCGGATACGACTACAGCGCCGTGCAGGCGAAGGTCAACGAGAAGCTCGGATCTGCTGCCAAGAAGACGACGGCAACCTACTACACGGTTCAGCGAGGTGACACGCTCTCCGGCATCGCGAAGAAATACGGCACGTCTGTGTCCGCGATCCAGAAGCTGAACAGCTCGCTTATCAAGAACGTGAATCTCATCCAGGTTGGATGGCGGATTCGCGTGAAATAACCTCATCACATCTTATAGCCCACTGGCATTCCCTTATCGGGATTGTCGGTGGGCCTATTTTTTTGCTCTGCGACCGGAAAAACAGGCGGTTTGGCTACATAGCCGGTGAAGGGGAGAACCCTCAGACGGTTAGGAGGTCAAACGATGACGAATGAACAGAAAATGAAAATAGCGGCCATGCGTGACGACGGATACAGCTACGTTGATATTGCGAATGAAATCGGAGTATCGGAAGGAACGGTGAAGTCGTACTGCCGCCGTAATGGACTGATGAGAAAGCGAACCAATGCGGAGAAGCAGGATATCCGTCACTGCCTGTTCTGCGGAAAAGAGGTCATACAGAATCCCGGACGCAAGGAGAAGAAGTTCTGCTCGGACACCTGCCGGAGCAAATACTGGAACAAACATCTCGCCGAGGTGAACCGCAAATCCATGCGGACGTATGAATGCGCCTACTGCCATAAGCCATTCAAGGCATATGAGAGCGCCGGTCGGAAATACTGCTGCCACGAGTGCTACATCGAGGATCGGTTCGGAGGTGAGTACCGTTGACGGAGGAAGAAATGAAAAGGGAAAAGCTCTACGAAGTCACGATGAGCCACGCCAGAAAGATGCTCTCGGAAGGTCTTATCACCGAGGAGCAGTATGGCATATTTGATACAAAAATGCAGGAGAAATACCAGCCTGTTTTCGGCACATTATTCTCCGACATTCGCTTGACTTACAGGGGCTAAAGAGTGATGTATGGTAGCTGAAAGGAGGGCTGAAACATGCCAAAAATCAAGAAAATTGAGGCGTCGGAGCAGGCCGTCAGACCGAGGAAAAAGGTCGCAGCTTACGCTCGCGTCTCTAAAGCGACAGATCAGCTCATGCATTCCCTTTCGGCTCAGATAAGCTACTACAGCAATCTCATTCAGAGCAATCCGGAATGGGAATACGCAGGCGTTTACGCGGACGCCGGAATCACGGGCACGAGCGTCGACGCAAGAAAGGAATTCCAGAGAATGGTCGCTGACTGCGACGCTGGGAAAATCGACATTGTGCTGACCAAGAGCATCAGCCGGTTTGCCCGGAATACCGTCGACCTTCTGGATACGGTTCGGCATCTGAAAGAAATCGGCGTTGAGGTGCGCTTCGAACGCGAGAACATCAATACCATGTCGGGCGACGGAGAGCTGATGCTTACAATCCTCGCGTCATTCGCCGAAGCTGAAAGCAGCAGCCTGTCGCGGAACATCAAGTGGGTGATCAAGAAGAAATACGAGAACGGCATCGTTCATACGCACCAGAACATGCTCGGCTACCGCTGGAGGGGTGACGACCTCATCATCAAAGAGGATGAAGCAGAAGTTGTCCGCCGGATCTACAGCGACTACATTGACGGCAAGACGGTCGGCTGCATTCAGAGGGAGCTTGCAGCAGAAGGTTTCATCGGACTTCGCGGCAAGCCAGTCTCTACTCCCGGAATCATACGGGTGCTGACAAATGAGGAATACACCGGTTCCATGCTTTTCCACAAGCAGTATACCTACGCGCCGAAGAAGGAAAAATACAATCACGGCGAAAAGGCAATGTACCGGATTGAAAATCATCACGAGCCGATTATCTCATCTGAGACATTCGAGCTGGTGCAGAAGCTCAGAGCGGAGCGGAAGAAAAAAAACACACAGCGCAGCGAGGAATGCGCCTGCTTCTTGGGAAAGGTCGTCTGCGGCGAGTGCGGATACAGGATGGCACCGCACACAGCTTACAACAGGGGCAACCGAAGAAAGCGGTATACATTCGTCTGCAACAACCGTCACGCCAACGGCAAGGATGCCTGCGACAATCCGTGGTACGCCAAGAGCAAACTGGACGCTGCCTGCGCAGAAGTACTCGGGCAGGAGAATTACGAAGACAAGTTTACGGCTGAAATAAAGGAACTCCGGATTTACAAGGATCATCTTGAATTCGAGTTTAAGGACGGGAGGAAGATTAAATGGCAAAAGTAAAGAAAATCCCGGCTACCATCAGCCGGGTGACGGCGGAGCCGCTTGGCTCTGTGAAGAAGCGCCGGGTCGCTGGCTATGCCCGAGTTTCAACGGACAACGAGGAACAGCAGACGAGTTACGAGGCGCAGATGGATTACTACAGCAAGTACATCGCCTCGCGTGACGACTGGGAGTTCGTGAAGATGTACTCGGACGAAGGCATCTCAGCAACGTCCACCAAGCACCGCGCCGGATTCAACGCCATGATTGACGATGCGCTGGCCGGAAAGATTGACCTCATCATCACGAAGAGCATCTCAAGATTTGCCCGGAATACGGTCGATTCACTTACGGCAATCCGAAAACTGAAGGAAAACGGCACGGAGGTTTTCTTCGAAAAGGAGAACATCTGGACCTTTGACGCCCGCGGCGAATTGCTTATCACCATCATGTCGAGCCTCGCGCAGGAAGAATCCCGGAGCATTTCCGAGAACACCACCTGGGGCAGACGCAAGGCGTTTGCGGACGGCAACTACAGCCTGCCTTGGAAAAGCTTCTACGGCTACGACAAGGGCGAGGACGGAAAGCCGGTCATCAATCCGGAGCAGGCGGAGGTCATAAGGCTCATCTACAAGCTCTTCCTTGAGGGCTATTCCGCTCAGGCCATTGCGAATACCCTGTACGACAAAGGCGTCAAAAGCCCGATGGGCAAGGACATGTGGAACACCTACAACATCATGTACATCCTGCAAAATGAGAAAATGTGCGGGAATGCCCTTCTTCAAAAGAAATACACCGAGTCGTTCCTGACGAAAAAGCAGATTAAAAATAACGGCGAGATTCCGCAGTATCTGGTTGAAGATGACCACGATGGAATAATCGACAAGCGGACATGGGAGCTGGTGCAGGCCGAGGTGCAGCGCCGCAAGGGCAAGCACTACAGCGGCGTGAGCATTTTCTCCTCGAAGATTATCTGCGGAGAATGCGGCGGGTACTACGGCTCAAAGGTGTGGCACAGCACGGACAAGTACCGCCGGGTCATCTGGCGCTGCAACCACAAGTACAAAGGAAAGAAGTGCGAAACGCCGCATCTGACCGAGGACGAGATTAAAGAGCTGTTCGTCAAGGCGCTGGGTGAACTGCTTTCCGACAAGGACGAGGTCATCGAAAACCTGACGATTTTGCGGGAAGCGGTGTCCGATACTTCGGAGCTTGAGACGCAGCTGACGGAAGCTGAAACGGAGATGGCACTGCTTGCCGAAATGGTGCAGGAGGCGGTTTCCGAGAACGCGCACAAGGCGCAGGACCAGAATGCCTACGCCGAGAAGTACAACGGCCTCGTCAGCCGCTACGATGAGCAGAAGAAACTGCATGACGAGCTGTCAGACCGAATAGCCGCCGTCAAGGCAAACGACAAGCAGATGGAGGAATTTATCCAAGAGCTGCAGAACCTTGACGGCGTGGTCTCCGAATTTGACGAGAACCTCTGGAGCAGCCTGGTCGATCACGTCACCGTGATGAAAGACAAGAAGGTCATCTTTACCTTCAAAGGCGGGACGGAGATTACTGTCTGAAAACTGAACGGGATGAATTAAGCCGGGGAAAAATGAAACCCCGGCTCATTTTATGCCCGAAAAAGACCGAAATTACAGCACTCGTAAACGATGAAACCACAATCACACGATGAAACTTTTTTTGACCTCGAAAGTTTCATCGTTACATTGTATCAAAACTGACAGTCTTATGAACGAAAAATAC
>CALLZZ010000049.1 GCA_937858235.1 uncultured Clostridia bacterium | reverse complement strand
CCCTGAAAGCTTTGCAGCAGGACTTTGCAGGAAAGGTCAAATGTATATACATAGAAATGATAATGCAGGAATTGATACAATTTAACGATTGCAAAAGAGCAGCTGCTTAGGGGTGTTCAAAAGTTTTTAGGGGTGTGCAAACATGGATTCGCACGAAATGAGGTAATCAGCAAGCAGGAGGAGATTCATGAGAGTAAATAGGAATAGTGCATATTATCAGAATCTTATCCAACGTGTCATTGATAACTCAAATTCGAAAATCTGGGAAAGTGCTGTGCTTGAATGGGAGATTTTCGACTGGGAGGAGGACGAGACGCTGGAGTCCTCTTGTGTCTGTGGAAAAGAAAACCTGCGTTACCTATTCACAATAAGGAACACTCTAAATGGGAACATGCTTTATCCAATAGGAAGTTCGTGTATTAAAAAATTCGAGCGAGATGACTTAAATGAGGAAACGGCAGTTAAAGAACAGCTATTTAAGTTGCTTCACGCCATCGAAAATAACAGCTTCCTTGCCTTATCATCAGAATTCTTTTCAAGGAAGTTACTACGGCATTTGTATGATATAGGTGCTTTCAAGCCGACTCAATATAATCATTACAAACCGGAAGAAGACTATCAGTTTATGCTGGATATGTTTAACAAGAGGTCCCGAACGATAAAGCAAGAGAAGAAAGCAACGGCAATCATACTGAATTCTATTAAGCCGTTCTTGTATGAAATGTTGCAAAATAAGGTTCGAAGATCAAAGTGAATAAGTAAACTGAAAGATATCTTAAGATTCCTATAGGCACGAGGATGAAGCTTAGTTCGAGAGAGTAAGATTCCATAAGAAGGTAATAATGTATGGTAACTTATGAGCTACTAGAAAAAACTGACAACAAAATACTTTATATATATCACCCTGAAGATGATAGAGATTCTGATCCTGGAATTATTGCTGTATATACAGATCAACAAAAGATTATGGTCGAAAAAGCGGCAGGAAGAGATTCTGTTCATGTTGCTACGGTTGAAGGTATGAATGACTTGAGAGAAGCAATAAATGCATCACGCAAAGAGGAAGGATTGCCCGAGCTGACAGAGGATGAACTGCCTCGTCCAACTCATGATGAAGAGTACTTTTACTACGCATCTCACGCAATGAGTAACATCAGAGAGAAACTTAATAGCGGTCAAATTCCTGAAAATGGCATGTCGGCTTGAGGCTGATTAAGAACCCGTGTAAATGGCAATAATCTCCATATAAAACAAAATGGAGGTTATTAAAATGAGACAGTCAAAAAACATTCTTACGGACAAGGAAATGGAATTAGTGAGCCTATTAATGCAGGACTGCCAAAGCACGGGTGACATTCAGTCGAAGCTAAAACGCCTTTTTGCGGGAACAATTGAGCAGATGCTGGAAGCCGAAATGGAAAATCATTTGGGATACGAAAAGCACAGCACCGAAGGAAACAACACTGGTAATTCCCGCAATGGGTATAACCGAAAGACCATCATCAGCGATTACGGCGAGAGTGAAATTGCCGTGCCCCGTGACCGCAACGGAGAATTTGAGCCTAAAATCCTCGAAAAGAGGCAGACACGGACGGATGAAATCGAACATAAAATCATGGCGATGTATTCAAAAGGAATGAGCCAGCGCGACATTGAAGATAATCTACGGGAGATTTACGGGGCAGAAATATCGCAGGCTTTGATTTCTAAGATAACAGATAAAATCCTCCCGGAAGTGAACGAGTGGCAGAATCGGCCGCTGGAGTCGATTTACCCGATCATCTACTTTGACGGGATCGTATTCAAAAGCCGCAAGGACAGTCAGATCATCAACAAATGCGTCTACTCAGTGCTAGGCATTGATATGAGCGGCCAAAAAGACATCCTGGGCATCTGGATCAGCGAGAATGAAAGCGCAAGCTTTTACGCATCCATCTGTTCCGACCTGAAAAAGCGCGGCGTGCAAGACATTTTTATCGCCTGTCATGATAACCTGAGAGGACTTGGCGAAGCCATAAATGCGGTTTTCCCAAGGACAAAGCAACAGCTTTGCATAGTCCATCAGATTCGCAATTCCACTAAATTTGTGCAGTATAAGGATCGAAAAGCAATTTGCGCTGACCTTAAAAAAATCTACGGTGCAGTAAATTTAGACGACGCAGAGTATGCCAAGGAAGAATTCCGGGAAAAATGGGATAGGAAGTATCCCTCCATTTTGCGGTCCTGGGATGCTAATTGGGCAGAACTCACCACGTTTTTCAATTATCCTGAACAGATCCGGCATTTGATTTATACGACAAATGCAGTGGAAGCGTACCACAGGATGGTGCGGAAATTTACGAAGACAAAATCCATCTTCCCCACAGATGACTCAATCCGGAAAGTGGTATTTCTTTCGACTAAGGAAATCACGAAGAAGTGGACGCAGCCATCAAGGGACTGGGCAATGGCGTACAGCCAGATTATGATATTCTTTGCAGACAGGTTAGTGGCATAAGGCCTTGAGGGCTCTGCCCTCAAACTCCCGAGGTTTACCCGCTCAGGGCTTACCGGTGAAGCAGAAAACGGCAGACTCATTGCCCGCCGTCTCACCGTATAAGCCACAGCGAGCGTTGGGTCGCTCCTCAGCGTTGCCCGATTTATGCTGCAATAATATTATGGTCAAATTTTAGGATGATTATTCCATTTACACTGAAGGATGTTCACAACCGTCGGCTTGGTATTAGTCTGTAGGGTTTTTAATCTCCATCCCGTTTCTGAATATAAAGGTCAGCTTTCCGTCTCTTGAAACCCTGGCATAATCAAGCAGGCTTTGCCAGAGAAGCGGGCTGAAAGTTGCCGTCTCGTCTTCGGACAGTAGAGTTTTTATAAATCGCCCGGCCTGGATGTGCCGGGTTTTCTTGTCTTCAATCTTTTCATTGATGGCATCGTACTTTTTCTTCACACCGTTAAAACGCTCCGTCATCTCATCAAATTCCTGATTGTACTTTTCCTGATCCAGGGCCACTCTGGCGTTATTTTGAATGGCCTGTTCCATGAGATTTGAGATGGACTCCATTTCCGCATAGAGCTTGTCACGCTCAATCTCCAGCTCTTTTGTGCCGTAGGCGATGGTTTCTATGGCCTGAAAGTTCGCTTGAATCTGCTCACGATCTTTCATCAAAACATTCACGGCGTTCATAAAGGCTTCTTTGATTTCATCCTCTGTAAAGTGCGGGGTTTGACATTTTTCTTTAAACTTGCTGTTACACTGCCAGATTGTACGTTTATATTTGCTGGTAGAATGCCAGACCTTAGAACCGTACCAGTCTCCACAGTCCTCGCATTTTAGCTTCCCTGAAAAGATGGATACGCTGTTTTTTGATTTCCTGTAATCATGCTCAAGGAGCGTTTGCACGAAATCCCAAGTTTCAGGCTCAATGATGGCTTCGTGATTATTCTTCACATAGTACTGAGGGATTTCACCTTCATTTTTCTTTTTCTTCTTGGTCAGAAAATCGACGGTGAAAGACTTCTGCAAAAGGGCATCACCCTTGTATTTTTCGTTGGTCAGGATTGATTTAACGCTTTGTGCGCTCCACTTATCTTTGCCGCCCGGCGTCTTAATTCCTCGAGCCGTCAGCTCTTTAGCAACTCCGTAACAGGAGCGCCCTTCAAGGAAGAGGGCATATAAAAGCTTCACGCTTTTTGCTTCTTCGGGATTGATGATGAGATTGCCGTCCTCTCCTCGGTCGTAACCTAAAAAGCGACTGAAAGGCACGGTTACTTTTCCATCAGCAAATCGCTTCCTTTGTCCCCAGGTGCAGTTTTCAGAAATAGACCTGGATTCTTCCTGAGCAAGAGAAGACATGATCGTGATGAGAAGCTCTCCTTTGGAGTCGAGCGTTTGAATGTTTTCTTTTTCAAACCAGACCTCGATGTTTTTCTCTTTGAGTTTCCTCACGGTCGTTAAAGTGTCGACGGTATTTCTTGCAAAACGGCTGACCGATTTTGTGATGATAAGGTCAATCTTTCCGTCTAAGGCATCGTTAATCATAGCCTTAAACTCGACACGGTCTTTGGTGTTCGTTCCTGTAATGCCCTCATCCGCATAAACCCTGACAAATTCCCAGTCCTTACGATTTTTGATGTAGTTGGTGTAATAGTCGACCTGAGCTTCATAGCTTGTTGCTTGTTCTTCGCTGTCTGTGGAGACACGGGCATAAGCAGCGACTCGTCTTTTTCTAGGAGAGTCAATGGGCATAGCCGTCTTTTTATTTATCTTGGCGGGTATTGTTGTTACTGACTTGACCATTTTTTCTCCTTCCTTATTTTCTTCATGCGCTCGCTTGCTTCTTTGCGGTGCTCAGGATCACTCCAGTATTCTTTCATGCCTTTTAAGGCCTTTTTGCGACGCTCCTTGCTCCAGGGCGTGCCCCGTTTCTTTTCTTCGTAGTGCCTTTCTTCGAAGTGGCCATCGCGAAAGTGGAAGGAGACGGTATTATCTGCTATCTCGCAGTAATCCATCGCCTTGTCCATTGCTTCTTCGCTATATTCATCAAGATCTAAAACATCGCAGACTAAAGCGTTCAAGGTCGATTCCTGAATAGTGTTTGACGGACACTCACTAATCTTCGTTCGACATCTCAAGTAATATTCTGTTGTGCCGTCTTTTAGAGTTCTCCTTTGTCCACTAAAACTGTTGCCACATCTGGCACACCTAATAAATCCTGTATAGGGAGTTGCCGGATTTTTTAAACCGTTGGTATCTTTGCTTCGCTTTATCCTTTTGTATCTTTCTTTGTATTCGGGTGTCCAGGCATCTTTTCTGGCAGTAGATACATAGGTGCGATGAATAAGCGAACCATCGGTCATAAAAAATTCCAGATGGTCTTTTCCTGTGACATTGATATGATCTACTTTTTCAAGAAAGACTTCGTCATCAAATTCATCAATGTCGAGAACCTCACTTATGATTTTCTTGAGCTGTTCCTCGTTTATATCACCGGTGCCACAGGGATTGCCCTGTCCCGCTTTTCTTGTCGCACACATCCAGCACCTTGTATGCCCGGTCTTGTTTTTCTTGCCGGCCCTTTGAAAGCTGCGATTGCAATGTGTACATTTGATTTTGGAAGTCAAAGCGGATGTCTTTATATGCGGATTGGCAAAAGCCCCCAGCTCCCGTTTTCTTTGTCTGATTTCCTGTACCTTGTTGAAAGTCTCCTCGCTGATGATGGCAGGGTGGGTGTTTCTCGCATAATATTGAGGAAGTTCACCATTGTTGTACTTGGTTTTGCCGTCTTCGATGTAAGTTTTCTGAAAGAGCGTATTTCCGGTGTAGCGTTCCTGCTTTAAGATTTGGCGAATGCTGTTATTTCCAAAATGGCCGCCCGTATAGGACTTTACACCCATCTCTTCGAGCTGCTTTTCTGTCTTTTCCGCTGAAATGCCTTTGAGGTAGTTATCATAAATAAGCCTTACGATTTTTGCTTCTTCCTCAACAATGACAAACTCTTTGCCCGTCCAGCGGTAGCCGTAAATATAAAAGGAATTCCCGATGCCTTTTTGAAAGTTCTTGCGGATGCCCCATTTCACATTTTCGGAAATCGACCGGCTTTCCTCTTGGGCAAAGGAAGCAAGAAGCGAAAGCATCAGCTCTCCGTCTTCAGATAAGGTATGAATCTTTTCTTTTTGAAAACGCACTTCAATGCCTAAATCCTTCAGCTCCCTCACTGTCTCCAAAAGGTCGACCGTATTTCTTGCAAAGCGAGAGATGGATTTTGTAAGGATGATGTCGATTTTCCCATCCCGTGCATCACTTAGCATCCTTTGGAATTCCGGTCTGTCTGTTGTTAACCCGGAGACGGCTTTGTCGGCATAGACTCCGGCATACTCCCAGTCGGCATTTCCTTGAATGAACTTGCTGTAATAGCTGATTTGAGCAGAGAGCGAATGGGGCGTTCTGCCTTTCTCGATAGATATCCGAGCATAGGCAGCCACCTTTCTTTTCCTTGGCGGCTCCATTTTCACGGCGTTCACTTTTTGTATTATTTTCGTCATGAACTATCACCTCCACTCATATACATCACTCTAAAGAGGATAAATAGCAAGTAATAAATGGCCGATTATGGGCTGATAT
>CALLZZ010000048.1 GCA_937858235.1 uncultured Clostridia bacterium | reverse complement strand
AGATATAGTCAGCACCATTGGAAACAATGGATTATGTGTCCCCTCGCCTCCACCATATAAGAACGCTAATATTGATACGAAGAGCGTCAATATTAGCGTTCTTATTTTGCACACGGTAGACGTCAAAATGTCTTGATAACAAGGCTTTTTGACGGTTTTTTTGTTTTCTGCCGTATGCCGTGTGAAAGCAAAAGAACCCAGCTACGGAGTGTAACGGCTGATTTTGCCTTGCACTCAACAAACGGGTACTTGAGGTGTGTTCACCCAACAAACGGGAGCATATCGGATTTGAACACGGTGTTCACACTGCAAACGAAAAACTGTGTTGTTATAAATTATAAAGACTCGTTCAAGTAAGTCTCAGTTATCGATTCACACGGAGTCGCCCATAATGGCAGCGCCTCCAAATGCGATTTACAATAATGCGTTCTCTAAATACTGACGAACACGCCGATCCAATTCATCAGTTGACAATGCACATGGTTGCAGTCGCTCCGCCCAAGGACGACCAGGATGAAGACAATCCCATGGCGGCATCTTCCCACTGTGTCTCCCTTTACCAGGGTCGTGATTTCCGAATCCATCAAGGATGCGATTCCATACCGGCTTGAAGCGTTCAATAAGTAGAGATTCCGTTAATGGAATCCAAATATCATCAACAGAAAGAAAACGACAATGGAAATCTTCCAAATCGAGGTTGGTAGCCGTGCTCACAGATTTTGCATGATCGTTAAGTCTCTTATATAGTGCCATGCCGGGATCAACGTCATCTCCTTGACCGCCTTTCCTCGCGCCATCGGGTACCGCTTTACCAACATATATAGGGCATAGATATTGCTCGTCCCTATTTACATCTGATAGAACGGAATACGCAGGAAAACTTCCGGTATAGTACAATGCATATACTCCCGCACCAATAAATAGGCTGGGTGGCAGTGGAAACACCTCTGACTCAAGAAGCGCGTTAGCGGCACTTTCGCCGAGATGGCGCTTATCGAGCGGATTGAACGGTGTATATACAGGAATATCATCTTTGATTGGCATTTGTTTTCAGTCCTTTCATCTGTGTCATAACCGAATCTCCAACCGCTTTTGTTAGTTTAACAGGTACAGCGTTTCCGATTTGCCGCATACTTTCCGTCCATGAGGCACTAAAAAGATAGTCATCGGGGAATGTCTGAATACGTGCGCTTTCACGAACGGTATAGTAACGTACTCTGCCGTCATCGAGGACAGCCATGTTTTCTCCACCCGGAACTCCATGTGCGCCGGCTTTAATTGTTTTTGAGGGGGCGTCCAGTTGACTGCCAGAATGTCCCGCATATACTCTCGCTCCGTCACGAAAATCATGATTATTATATTGTGTGTCAGCGCTTCTGTTGGCCGGGTCTGGCATATCTCCAATAGCATCCCTCACGGTTCTCCAGCGGAGCGGTGGAGTGTCGGTATCTTCAATTGCTTTACGAAGTAGTTTAATTTGATTCGAAGACAGTGGACATTCACAAGGATGCTTTATCGCGTTTTCTGCCCAATAAACCCCGGATACCCACTTCAAGTATAGTAACGCTTCCTGCGAATGTGTTGCGGCGGGAAAACTCCAATTCGCGTTAAAATCACTACGAAATCCAACGATAATAACGCGCTGTTGAACCTGAGGAACACCATAATCGGCGGCATTGAGCAATCTAAACACCACATTATAGGTTAACGCGCCATCATGGCAAGAGGTATGGTGCTTTTCCAACATGACAAGGTGCTCTTCCCATGTCATATTTTTTTGTTTTATAATTTCAGGGTGCTGTAATTGAAGTAGGATATAGTTGAAATATGAACTAAAGGATTTTCTAAGAAGCCCTTTTACATTTTCAAAAACGAAAACCTGTGGCTGAATTTCTCTGACCGCCCTAACCGCTTCTGGAAACATATCTCTTTTATCATTATATGCTTGATGTTTTCCGCCCAAGGAAAATGGCTGACAGGGTGGTCCGCCTGCAATTAGATCTATTTTTCCTGTGTATCCACTATAGTTTACAGCTCTTACATCGGCTTGGAACACCTTCCAATTTCGTGCTGAAGAGTATCCCGCTTCGATGTTTCTACGAATATTCTCACAGGAGTCGGCATCCCATTCGTATAACGCTTTATGGTGAAACCCGGCTTGCTCAAGCCCAAGAGCCAGTCCGCCTGTGCCGGAAAAAAGTTCAATTGATTTCATGATTTTCCTCGCTTTAGTATATTTTCATCTGGAAACATTTCCGTGATATCGTTAAATTGCAATTAAGCGCGATACCTTTCTTTGATAACACAGTAACTCGCCTAATCTCTCTTCGTTTCCACGATGTCATTAATGTCACAGTTCATGGAATCGCAAATTTTCAACAAAATATCAGTGGTGATGTTTTCTCCTTTGCCGAGCTTTGCTATAGAAGCGGAGCTAATGCCAGCCATTTCTTGCAAATCCCTTTTCTGCATTTCCTTGTCGATAAGCATTTTCCATAGTTTGTTATAACTGATGCGCACCATTCTACTCTCCTCCTTGGATAATAGCTTGTTATTGATTGCCTGCACCCATCATCATATCGTAGTGCTGTTTTTGATTCATGGCGGCAAAGATCATTTCAAAAATATTCCTGCACTCGGCGGCGTTTAGACATTCTTCAATAAAATCCATACCGTCGCTCATACCGATAGAGCTGGCATTGATGTACGCGAGCATCGCTGATGCCAATTGGAACTTCTCTTCATCGTCGTTCCCATTTTCATCCTTGAAACTGCCTTTGGCTTTGCCGTCTGCCAGAATGACCTTGCGGAGGGTGGCCCCTTCGTATCCGCAAAGCTGCAGAAAATAATACTCAAGGATTCGGCGGATGACGTTCATCAGCGGAACAGCCGATTTGACCTCCTTGTATTCATCCCACAGCGCGGCGTAGGAATTCCTGACAGGATTCACATTCATACGCTCTGTCGGCACCTTCGGGTTAACATCATCCGAAAGTTTTATCGAGGATTTCGAGTCCAGCTTATGAATCAAATAAAATGAAACATATTCATATTTTGGCACGTAGCTGTAGGTAACCTCCCTGTGAAAATAGGCGTTGTGCGTGAGAATAAAAATTTGTTTGATGAAATTACCATCAACCGTTCTGTTGCGGTTGTCCGCATTATTCCGGCAAACCTCAATCATCTGCCGCACAAGCGTACTCACGATGAACAGACTGCTGCTGTCCATACTGGAAACAGGATCGTCGATGACAACGATTTTATCCCTTGTCTCGCCATCCTCGGAATCGCTGCCGTACACGAGATGGTAAAAGTACAGGAACGCTATGAAATTCTTTTCTCCCTCACTTAAGTTTTCGGCAATCGAACCGTCGGGGCGGCGTACTTCATATACATGGTCTACGCCGGGTTTAGGTTCAAGGCTGAAGCCCTGCATTCCGGAATCCCGCAACATAAGATTGATGCTGTCTTTCGCCGTTTCGGTTTCCACGGTATCACTTCTTGCCGATTTCAACTTGCCATTGATTTGCTCAAGTGCATCTGTGTGGGTCTTTATCTCGCCTTCGAGGGTGTTAATTTCATCAGCAATTTCAGAATCGCTCTTTTTATAGGCAGCAATAACATCCTTGAGTCGAAACGCAAGCAAAGAAAACGCCAAGTCCGTACATTCCGTTCTCTTTTTGGGACCTGCATCAACGATAGCGTTATTTGCATCGATTAAGGTATTTAACCCACTTATGATCTCGTTGAGATCAGTCAAAATGGGTGCGGTGTCTGTCAGCGCCACAACTTTTGCGGGTTCTTCCTTTTTCACTCTTATGACTTCGATATTGGATTGAATGGCTGCCTTTAAAACCGCCAGTTTATCTGAGAGCGGGTTCGTGTCGACTTTAGGGTAGATTTCGCTTGGGAAAGTTTCTAAAGGTACGAATAACTCATTTGCCGTTTTTCTGTAGAGAGTCAAAAACTCATCCAAGCAACGAAGGTTTTCTTGATATTTATTATCAAAGCTGTTGATTACCATCTGCTCAAACGAGTCGGGCAACTCCCTGCTACAGTAAGGGCAACGACCATCGGCGTGTTCGGTATAAGCGTCGTGACCTTGGCGCATCCATTGGGTAGCACCGATATCACGCAAGAAACTCGCCAGCTCAGTATTTGCACTGTTTACGATAACCGCAGACAGGATGTAATTTCCATCCAGCGAATCCAAGATTGCTGTGTCACCGACTGCAGAAAAGCGCGTATAGCGCTTTGCGGCATCGGAGTATGCAGAATCGTATAGTCTCCGCAACACCTCCATGTCTGTATCCTTTGGTTGATGCTGGAGAACCTCTTCCGTGAACTGCTTTGATTTCCCCTTGCCGGTTTGAGTCTTTTCGAACTCTGTACGGAAGGCTTCTTCACGGTCCCGGCATTCTTTATAAAAATCTTTTTGCAGTTTTGTTCTGGCCGACACTTTCTTATCGCGTTGGTCGGTTGCGGCATTTTGGGCTTTCCGCTCGGTGCCGCGTGCCTCAGTTAGTTCATCGATTTTCTTCTGTGCGGCGTCATTTTTTGCATTAAGGGTAAAAACTCCCGGCATATTACGGTAGTTGCGGAAATTGCCGTCAATGAAAGCCTGATTATAGATCAATGGCAAATAATCCTCAAAGGCTCTGTCGGGGGCGTATGTAACGCCGGCACCGCTTTGAATGGCTTTTGCTATAGTGGATTTTCCCGTGCCGTTATTGCCAAAGAAAAAGTTCACATAGGTCAGATGCTCTGCGCAGGCATTGGTGCCTTTGTAACTTGCATCACACAAGTCAATGCGGATAATCTCCGATGGAATTTTACTCACAAAGGCATCTCCTTACATCGGTCTGGGGATGCCGGGGACTCCGGCTTCGTCCAAGGCCTCAAATACATTAACTTTATGAACTGACCATGCGCTGTGGTTGAGGTCAGTAATCGCGCAATCCATGTTCAAGTCAAAAAAGACTGCGTTGCGTTTGTCACAGAACTTCTGCTGCTGTATAGGCGCAAGAGGCTGAAACACGATTTTTATATTCTTTCCAGCAACCCGTATCAGCTTTATGTAGGCGAACATCGCCCACTGATTCGGGTCAGTGGTACCTTTCATCTCTGTGTTCTCGCGGCAGATGATTGCCGGAAACCTCATCAATTCTGCTTTCCCCTCATCGGATAGAGTGGAACATCTATCGAAAATCTCCGGTGGCACATTGTATTTTGTTAATGCGCGGTTTGCCGGAACTGTTACGATATTATCTTTAAAGACATCATCTTCGCAGGTGACAATCAGCTGATAGTATTCCTTGCTGAAGGACTGGATAGCCATGAGCTGCTCGGCGCTGACTCCCGGCGTGTTTTGTGGATAGGTAATATTGAAATTTACAATGCCGCCGCTTTCGTTTGTAACATTGACATTTGTTTTTCCTGTTTGCTGCGTAGTAGGAGTTATGGCAGAATCGGCCTTTTTTACTGATATTTCGTTGCCCATGTGCCGCCCTCCTTAAAGATTGAAATTCAGTGTACCGTTATTCGTCAGATTGAAGTTGTTCTCTCCGTTTTGAACAACATTCGTCTGGTGCTGAATAACGGTTATTTTTTTGTCTTTATTATCTTCATCGGCGGCACCTGATGGCTCATAGTCATCCACGACCTCCGCCTCTATTGTTTCTGATTTATCGGCACCTCTTGGGGTGCCTTTTTTGTACGCCCAGCATGTCTGCTGAGCCGATAGGTTGAAAGAAACCTTATCACCTAATCAACGGGAAGATAACTCGTAGGCAAGGGCATCTATGGTGACAGGGATGTCTGGAGGAAGCCGAAGAGAGAACATGGAACATAGCGAAAGCAAACCGGGGGTTGGCTTATGGAGAGGGTAACCTTGCGAAAAATAGGAAAGCCCAATAGTTGATTGTCTCCTTAAGTTTGGACGGATGGATTCATGTTCGGGCAGGCAGACTTATCTGGGGAGATACCTATACTATCCTGCTAAAGCAGGTAAGCTTGAACAAGTGGGAACACAAGGGATAAGCAAAGTAATGTAGGAGACAGAAGAATCCGTAGTAGTTATAAACTCTTAGCCAATGAAGGCTGGTAACAGAC
>CALLZZ010000047.1 GCA_937858235.1 uncultured Clostridia bacterium | reverse complement strand
CATGGGCATGGTGGACGCAATGGAGGCTGCCGGTCTGAAAACCTTCGGCCCCTACAAAAATGCCGCCATCATTGAGGCCAGCAAGGCCTTTTCCAAGGAACTCATGGCGAAATACCACATTCCCACCGCCAAATACAAAACCTTTACCGAGGAAGCCGAAGCGCTGGCCTACATTGACCAGGAGGGTGCTCCTATCGTGGTCAAAGCCGACGGCTTGGCATTGGGCAAGGGCGTCACTGTAGCTGAAACCGTGGACGAAGCCAAGCGGGCTGTCCGGGACATGATGGAAGGCGGTAAATTTGGTGCGTCCGGTCTCACCGTAGTCATCGAAGAGTGCATGGTGGGTCCCGAGGTTACGGTACTCTGCTTCGCTGATGGTGAACATATCGCACCCATGCCCTCCTCTCAGGATCACAAGCGTGCCTATGACGGAAACCAGGGACCCAACACTGGTGGTATGGGTGCCTTCACCCCCTCTCCCAACTACACACCAAAGTTGGCTGACCAGTGCATGAAAGAAATTTTCCTCCCCACCATGGAAGCGATGAAGGCGGAGGGTCGTCCCTTCAAGGGCGTCATCTACTTCGGTCTTATGCTCACCGCTCAGGGTCCCAAGGTGGTAGAGTACAATGCACGATTCGGTGACCCCGAAACACAGGCTGTACTGTATCAGCTGGACACCGACCTCTTTGATATCTTCAACGCCTGCGTAGATGGTACTCTGGCAGACCTGGACATCAAGTGGAAGGATGGTGCTGCCTGCTGTCTGGTATTGGCCTCTGGAGGCTACCCCCTCAGCTACGAAAAGGGTTACGAAATCTCCGGTTTGGATCAGGTAGAAGATGCCACGGTATTCCATGCCGGTACCAAATTTGGTTCCAACGGTGCCTATCTCACTAACGGCGGCCGTGTCCTAGGCGTTACCACTTCCGGCACTAGCTTGGCTGAGGCAGTCGAGCACGCCTATGCCGCAGCCAAACCAATCTCCTGGAAAGACATGCATTTTCGTACCGATATTGGAAAAGTGTGGGTGGATTAACCGATACACATCCTTGCTACGGGTAAAAAAACCACTATCCCCTCCCCCATCTTTGTTTATTTTCCCAATTTTGCAAGCAACCTCTTTCCACAATTTGTTCATTTTGTATGCTTTTTTATTTTTTCGTTAATCATTTAACTTTTTGAAGCCTCAAACAGATTTTTGCCGCTATTTTCGTGAAACTTTTAACATATTCTGGACTTTAGCCCACTTGCTTTTTTGCTCCAGGTCTGTTATTATTTTAACAATGAATCAAGCATCCAACGAGTTTCTCTCACGCTACTACTGATTGAATCTTGTTGCACTGTTGAGGTTCGGATTGACAGCGGCTTGCATTCATTTTCATCTTATTTCTTCTTTCTTACCCCTCCCCAGTGAACCGGCGCGGATCCCCCTCCGCGCCGGTCTTTTTATCTCGAAAAAAGCAGCAGACACCACGGTGTCTGCTACTTTTGTTTCAAAAATGTTCGTTTTTGTATTACAGATACTGCTTCAGTGCCTCTACCTTGGTCAGCTGTTCCCAGGGCAGATCCAGATCCGGACGGCCAAAGTGACCATAGGAGGCAGTCTGCTCATAGATCGGACGACGTAGATTCAGGTAGCTGATGATGGAAGCGGGACGCAGGTCAAAGACTTCGTCCACCAGGGCTGCCATCTCCTCATCGGGCAGTACACCGGTACCATGGGTGTCGATGAACACAGAAACCGGACGTGCCACGCCGATTGCGTAAGCCAGCTCAATCTGGCACTTCTTAGCCAGACCTGCCGCCACCATGTTCTTTGCCACATGACGTGCCATATAGGCTGCACTACGGTCTACTTTGGTGGGGTCCTTGCCAGAGAAGGCACCGCCGCCGTGGGAAGCCGCACCACCGTAGGTGTCTACGATGATCTTACGGCCGGTCAGACCGGAGTCGCCAACGGGACCGCCCACCACAAAACGACCGGTGGGATTGACAAAGAACCGGGTTTCCGGACGGATCAGCTCTTTGGGCAGGGTGGGACGAATCACTTCTTCCACAATCGCTTCCCGCAGATCCTTAATGTCGATATCCGGGTCATGCTGGGTGGAGATAACGATGGTGGGACACCAAGTTACGTTGCCGTTTTCGTCATAGGCCACAGTGACCTGGCTCTTGCCGTCAGGACGCATCCAAGGCAGGGTGCCGTCCTTCCGGAGCTTGGACATGGAAAGGGTCAGGTGATGCGCCAGCGCAATGGGAGCCGGCATCAGTTCTTCGGTTTCGTCGCAGGCATAGCCGAACATCATGCCCTGGTCGCCGGCGCCGATGAGATCTGCTTCATCCACTGCATTTTCCTTGTATTCGTAGGAGTTATTCACGCCCATGGCGATATCCGGAGACTGCTTATCCAGAGTAGGCAGCACGGCACAGGTGCGTGCATCGAAGCCATAGGCGGGGTTGTTATAACCGATGCGATCTACGGTGTTCCGGACAATCGTGGGAATATCCACCTTTGCAGTGGTGGTAACTTCACCCATAACCAGAACCATACCGGTAGTAGTGGCAGTCTCACAGGCAACCCGGGCTGCGGGATCCTGAGACAGAATGCAGTCCAGTACAGCGTCGGAGATCTGGTCACACATCTTATCAGGATGGCCCTCAGTCACGGACTCGGATGTAAATACATGTTCTTTCATAGCTGTTTGTCCTTTCTCTATGGAGGTTGGTAAGTTTGCAAGAGAAACAGCCCCTGGAAAAAGAAGAAAACGCGCTCCGGTTGGAACGCGAAATGAGCTTGCCCCTCATCTTTCGATATTCACCGCCGGAATTAGCACCTTACGCATACAAACTCATGCACAGGTTGCCGGGCTTCATCGGGCCGATCCCTCCACCACTCTTGATAAGGCTGTTCAATTGTCAAGCTTATTATAACAGCCTGATTACCGTTGTCAAGTGGCTTTTTCCGGCCCTTTCGACAACTTTCCCCTTTTCCTCCCTGTCCCTAATCCCTCTTTCACAGACTTTTCTATTTTCTACTTGACAAGTAATCCCAGATTTTGTATCATATCGTTTAGTTAGCTTATATAATCATTTTCGGAGGCGTACCATGGCAAGCTTTGTAGCACAATTCAGCCACCTCTTTCAAGAGCTGTACCAGAGCGTTCTGCAAAACGAAAGGAACAGCTTACCCGCCCACAGCCGTCTGCCCCTTAGCACCAGCGAATTCTACGTCTTGGAGCAAATCGCCCAGTGGCCGGAGGAGGGAGTCACCATCAGCGATCTGGCAGACCTGCTTCAGGTGGCTAAGCCTTCCGCCAGCGTAGCGGTAAACAAACTGGATAAAAAGGGATTTGTGACCAAAAACCCCAGTCTTGCCGATGGTCGCTCTGTCCTGGTCAGCCTTACCCATGAGGGAAAACTGGCCTGTGCCTACCACAGCTACTGCCGCTGTCAGCAGTTCGCGCGGCTCTCCCACGCCTATTCCGGCGAAGAACAGTCTTCTCTGCTCCGTGGCATGGAAAAACTCAAGCTTTTCTTGCAGTCCCAGCCTACTTCCGAGCATGAATTGAAACCGTAAAACCGCTTTCGGTTTTTTACATAGGTTGAAACAACATCACATCGTTTAAATCACGGAGGATTTTACTATGAACATCTATGAAATGATCATCAAACTGCTGGCAGAACATACTGGTCGGAACACCTCGGAGTTCACACCGGAAACCACCTTTGAATCCCTGGGCATTGACTCACTGGAAACCGTGGAAATGGTCATGGAACTGGAAGAAGAGCTGGACGTAGAGCTGGAGCTGGATGAAAAGGTCTCCACTATCGCCGAGCTGGCCGCTTTTGTCGAAAAAAAAGTGGGCTAATCCCCCCTGCTACCGCCTTGCAGAGCTTATCCCAAACCACGGATAGGCTCTTTTTCTTTCCACTCACACGCCCATTTCAGGAGGGAATATTCTATGTTACTACATCGCATTCAGACCGCCAGATCAGAAGACAACACCCTTTCCGACGCCGTGTTTGAAAATGAAACCCTCGCTCATGCCGACATCAGCAGGATGGAGTTCAATCGTGTCACCTTTCAACACTGTCGCTTTGTCCGCTGCCGGTTCCACAACGCCTCTTTTTATGAAGTCCAGTTTTTGCACTGTGACTTTTCCAACTGCATCTTTGAGGACAGCTACTGGCGCGACACTCAGGTCGTGGACTGCAAAGGGGATGGCAGCCGGTTTACTCAGGCTCATTTCACCAACTGCAAGCTGGAAAACAGCACGTTTGCCTGCTGCAACTTCTCGAAATCTGCTTGGAATGCCTGCTCCCTTCTCCACTGCAACATGAAGGAGGCTTTTTTCAGTGAGGCCAGACTGAAAAAGCTCATCCTACAGGAAACCTCCTTCGCCGGTGTGGACTTCTTTAAAACAGCCCTGAATGGTACGGACTTCTCCAATTGCTCCATTGAGGGCATTACGGTATCGGACACCTTTCAGGAACTCCGGGGGATGCAGATTGCTTCCCTACAGGCCGTCGATCTGGTACAGCTTCTGGGCGTAAAGTTCCTCTGAGTCAGATTAAAAAACGCAGCCACGGCACCCCTTTGGGAACCGTAGCTGCGTTTTATTTTCGATTGTTTACTCCTCATTGCCCTGCGCTTCTTCCTCCGCCCGTTTGGAGAAGCGCTCTAACAGGTTTCCGGCGCTGCCTTTTAGCTGCTCTATTGCACTCCTGAAGCTCTCCTCGTCGCCGGGTTTGCGCTTTTCCGGCTTTCCCTTGTGGAAAACTCGCTCCAGGGTAGACAGATCATTTTGTATCTGCTTCCGCTCCCCTTTTTCCATCTCTTTTCCACAGACGGTCAGGGCGTTCTTACATTGCACAATCAGGGTTTCCGCCTCGTTCCGCAGCTCCATAAATCCTTTATTTTCCCGATCCTGCACGGCATATGCTTCGGCATCCGCCATCGCCTGCTGAATCTCCGACTCAGACAAATTGGAGCTGGAGGAAATCACAATCTCCTGGGCACGTCCCGTCCCCAGATCCCGAGCCGAAACCTTCAGAATCCCGTTGGCATCCAGGTCAAAGGTGACCTCGATCTGGGGCACCCCTCTGGGCGCCCGTTTGATCCCGGTGAGCCGGAACTTTCCGATGCTCTTGTTATCCCGCGCCATGGGACGTTCCCCCTGGAGCACATGGATTTCTACGGTGGTCTGGTAATTCGCCGCTGTACTGAACACCTGGGAATAGTGTACCGGAAGGGTCGTATTACGGTTGATCAGCCGGGTTGCCACACCGCCTACCGTCTCAATGGACAGGGAGAGCGGAGTCACATCCAGCAGTAAAATCTCATTTCCGCTGCTCTGGAGTCCACTTCCATCAGCAGCCGCCAGGGTTCCGCCCCCCAGGGTCCTCCCCTGCACCGCCGCACCCAAGGCCACGCATTCATCCGGATTGACCCCTTTGGAGGGCTGCATTCCGGTGAGCCACCGAATATGCTCCTGCACCGCCGGAATCCGGGTACTTCCCCCTACCAGCAGCACCTTTCCCAACTGATTGCTGTTGATCCCGGCGTCATTCAGCGCTGTCCGCACTGGGATTGTGGTACGCTCTACTAGATCCCGAGTCAGTTGCTCGAAGGTGGCACGGGTGACATTCAGGTCCATGTGTATCGGTCCGCTGCGGCTCTGGGCGATAAAGGGCAGGTTCACATTGGCGGTGGTGGAAACGGACAGCTCAATTTTCGCCTTTTCCGCTGCCTCCCGCACCCGCTGCACCGCTACCGGGTCCTTTGCCAGGCTGATACGGGTCTGCTGCTTAAACTCACTGATCAGATGATTGGCCAAGCGCTGGTCAAAATCATCGCCGCCTAATTGATTATCGCCACAAGTTGAGAGTACCTCGATGACTCCGTCGCCAATTTCAATGATAGACACGTCAAAGGTACCACCACCCAGGTCATAGACCATGATCTTTTGGGCCGCTCCGTGATCCAGGCCGTAGGCCAATGCCGCTGAAGTGGGTTCGTTGATAATCCGGCACACATTTAATCCCGCAATTCGCCCGGCATCCTTGGTGGCCTGGCGTTGGGAATCGTTGAAGTAGGCTGGTACTGTAATCACCGCGTCCCGTACCGGCTCACCCAGGTAGGCTTCCGCATCCGTCTTTAGCTTTTGCAGAATCATCGCACTGATCTCCTGAGGCGTCCGCTTTCGTCCCGCAACATCCACCCGATAATCCGTACCGATTTCCCGCTTGATAGAGGAAATGGTACCGCCGGTGTTGGTAACCGCCTGCCGCTTGGCCAACTCTCCCACCAAACGTTCGCCATTTTTCGTGAACGCCACCACTGACGGGGTAGTGCGTCCACCCTCCGCATTGGGGATAATGATGGGTTTTCCGCCCTCTAATACCGCAACACAGCTGTTTGTGGTACCCAAATCAATACCGATAATATGATTCACGGCGTTTGCCTCCTGCTATGCATTTTTTCATGTTTACTATATCATATGTAAGTGACAAATTTGTAAATAAATTTGTAATTTTTATCTGGCTTTGATTTTCTCCTCTTTTTCATTCTTTTGCCTGATTTGTGGTTTGTATTGACTAATCGATCCAAAGAGATTAAAATAAATTATTGTGTAATTATTCGCAGTCAGGTTTTATCTGAATTCGAAAGGCGGTATCACACATGAACTATGATTACCTTGTAGTAGGCGCTGGCTTCTTCGGTGCGGTTTTCGCATATGAGGCCAATCGCCGTGGAAAGCGCTGCCTGGTGGTGGACAAACGTCCCCATATCGGTGGTAACTGCTACACTGAAACTGTGGAAGAAATCCACGTTCATAAATATGGTGCACACATCTTTCACACCTCTGACCGGGAAATCTGGGATTTTGTAAACCGGTTTGCTTCCTTTAACAACTACATCAATTCTCCCATTGCAAACTACAAGGGTGAAATTTACAATCTCCCCTTTAATATGAACACCTTCAGCAAGCTCTGGGGCATCGCTACCCCCGCAGAAGCCAGGGCTAAGATCGACACCCAGCGGGGTGACGCTCCGGCGAATCCCACCAACCTGGAGGAACAAGCCCTCTCTCTGGTGGGGCGGGACATCTACGAAAAGTTGGTCAAGGGCTATACTGAAAAACAGTGGGGCTGCGATTGTACTGATCTGCCCGCTTTTATCATTCAACGGCTGCCGGTACGCTTCACCTACGACAACAACTACTTTAACGACCGTTTTCAGGGCATCCCCGAAGGCGGCTACACACCCATCTTCGATCAGCTTCTGGCGGGCATCGACCTCCGTCTGAACTGCGATTATCTGGCTCATCGGGAGGAACTGCGTCCTCTGGCGGAACGGATGATCTACACCGGTCCCATTGACCAGTACTTCGGTTACCGCTTCGGCCCCCTCCAATTCCGCAGCCTCCGCTTTGACACCCAGGTGCTGGAGGAATCCAACTTCCAAGGAAATGCCGTGGTCAACTACACTGACCGGGAAACACCTTTCACCCGCATCATCGAACACAAGCACTTTGCGTTCGGTACCCAACCCAAAACAGTCGTCACCCGGGAATATCCCGCTGACTGGCAGATTGGCGCAGAGCCCTACTATACCGTAAACGATGCGCCCAACAACGCCCTTTATCAGCAGTATGCCGCCTTGGCGGCTCAGGACCCCTCTGTCATCTTTGGCGGTCGGCTCGGTGAATACAAATACTACGATATGGACAAAGTGATCGCTTCCTCTCTGAAGCTGATCCTGCAGGAACTGGACTGATCTTGGTCATTTCTCCTGCGATTAACAGACAGAAACGAGGTTATCTCTATGAGCGGTAAACGAGTCAATAGTAATGACCCATACAATCGGGCGCGGCGGCACACATCCTCCTCCAACTCCCGCCCCTCCCAACCCTCGCACAGCACCGATAGCCACAGCCGGGCAGCCCCAAACGGGCAGCAGCCCAATGCAAACGGTTCCCGCCGGCGGCTTCGGAAACGGAGACGCTCTATCGCTCTCCGGGTTCTCCTGATTATTCTGGTCATTCTGGTTGGTCTGGGTTTCTTAGCCTACGCCTTTGGTCAATGGGAACTGGGCAAGATCAATCGGTTCGGCGCTATCAGCTTTGGCAGTGAAACCTTCGATAAGGACACCAACGATGCCGACACCATTGAAGCAGTAGATTGGGGCAAAGCCGACATCGCTACCAGCGTAGACGGCGTGGTCAATATTCTCGTGGTGGGACAGGATACCCGTCAGGATGGGAAACGGGCACGGTCTGATTCCATGATTGTGCTCAGCGTCAACAAAAATACCAATCAGATTACTATGGTGTCTCTGATGCGCGATCTATATGTACAAATCCCCGGCTACAGAGCCAACAAACTCAACTCCGCCTACGCTCTGGGTGGCTTTGAGCTTCTGGATGAAACCATCTCTACTAATTTTGGCATCGTGCTCGACTATAACGTAGAGGTGAATTTTAGCGGCTTCAAAGACATCGTGGATACCATCGGCGGCATTGACATGGATCTCAATGAAGCCGAAGCGGAGTACATGAACAGTGCTAAATTTGTATCCGACATGGGCGTTCAGCTGGATCGCACGTTCTCTGCCGGTGCCAACCATCTGGACGGCCAGCAGGCACTTTGCTACGCCCGTATCCGCCATGTAGGCAACAGTGACTGGGAGCGAACGGATCGTCAGCGTAGGGTTATGCAGGCCGTCTACCAGCAGGTTCGTCAGGAGAGCTGGACCAAGCTCCTGGCAGTCTACTCCAACGTAGCAGACGATCTGACCACCGACATGACCAACACTCAGATTGTCAGTATCGCCTTCTCTGGCTACTCCATGGGGCTGGACAGCATGAATAGCTATCGTATTCCCGGCGACAGCATGTACACCAATGAGAAACTGAACGGTATGGACATTCTGGTACCGAAGGACTGGGATGCTATCCGTTCCCTGTTGAAGGAATACCTTTACAGTGAGGACGGCGGTGCCAGCGCAGATGCGGCAGCCAAAACAGGAGCTGCTACTACCGTCAGTACAGGGACTACCGTAGTCAACTAATCCAATTTAACACACAAAGAAACCCCTTCCGGTTAACCGGAAGGGGTTTTTCAATTTTCGCTAATGCAGCCTTCTACCCTGTGGAAAAGTGCTTACTTTTTCACCAGCGCGTCTGCCAGTACTTCCATGGCCTTCAGGTTGCCCTTTTTTAGCGTAGAGCGAATGGTAACCATAGGATCAACAATTTTGATGTTCTTGAAGGCTCCAATGGTCTCCTTCATCTTCTTCCCTGCTACAGGACCCCAAGAGCCATTCTGCATGATACCCACGGTACGGTTCTGATAGTTCTTCAGCTTCAGGTGGTACAGGAAGTCTTCCATTGCCGGGAACACCCCTGCGTCATAGGTAACTGACGCAACCACCAGCTTGTCATACCGATAGGCGTTCTCAATTGCCTCTGCCATATCGCACCGAGCCAGGTCAAACAGTGTGACCTTCTGGCCTCTCTCTTCCAACATCTTGCCCAGCAGCTTTGCCGCCTTGGCGGTATTGCCATGGATGGAGCCATAGGCGATGGTAACCCCTTCGTCCTCCGGCTCATAGCTAGCCCAGATCAGATACTTGCCGATGTAGTGACCCAAATTTTCCTTCAGAATAGGACCGTGAAGGGGACAGATCATGGCGATGTCCAAGGTTGCCGCCTTCTTCAGCAGTGCCACCACGTTGGCACCATACTTACCCACAATATTGATGAAGTAACGGCGGGCTTCGCCATCCCAATCTTCTTCGGTATCCAGCGCACCGAATTTGCCAAATCCGTCTGCCGAGAACAGAATCTTCTCCGTGGTTTCATAGGTCACCATGACTTCCGGCCAATGCACCATGGGTGCCATCACAAAGGTCAGTGTATGCTTACCCAAACTCAGAGTTTCGCCCTCATTGACTACGACCTGACGGCTCTGGAAATCAAATTCATAGAACTGCCCCATCATGCCAAACAGTTTCGGGTTGGAAACAAACTGCATCTCGGGATACTTGCTGGCCAGAATCTCAATGCTCCCGCCATGATCCGGTTCCAGATGCTGGATCACCAGGTAATCCGGCTTCCGCCCTGCCAGAGCCTTTTCCACATTGGCCAGCCATTGATCGGTGGCACGGCGGTCTACGGTATCCATAATGGCAATTTTGTCGTCCAAAATCACATAGGAATTATATGAGACGCCATTCGGTACCACATACTGACTTTCAAACAGGTCAATGGTCTTATCGTCCACGCCAACGTATACAACGGAATCAGAAATATAAGTGTCTTTCATTTGTATTGCTCCTCCTTATCGGTATTCATTATCACTAACAATGCTTGAGGCAAGTATATCACAGTGATCGGTTTTTGTCACCCTTTTCCAAGTTCTTTTTCGTACAAAATTTTGTCTCCATTTTGTCACTTCCATCCTTGAAAAAAAGCAGGCGATTATGCACCTGCTTTTTGAGCCACGGGATGCTGCATCCCATTGTTATCGATGGTATAGTCCCCCTGTACAATCAGTTCCGAAACCGTACAGAGTGTATAGCCATCCTTTTGCAGTGATTCAATTATTCCCGGCAGCGCCTCTGGTGTGTGGAGCGCCGCGTTATGGAAGAGAATGATACTGCCGGCGGTGACCTTGCTCAGCACCCGCTGGGTAATGTCAGGTGCGGAAAGATCTTTCCAGTCCAAGCTGTCCACATCCCACTGAATCGGCTCCATTCCGATGGAACGCACTGTGGTGACTACGGTGTCGTTGTAATCCCCATAGGGGCAGCGATGGAGCTTGGGTTCTTTGCCGGTGATCTTCTTAATCTTCTCGTTGCACCCTTCCAGCTCCTGCAAGATCATCTCACTGCTGCACTGGGTCAGGTGAGGGTGGGTATCGGAATGATTTCCGATCTCATGACCTGCATCTGCCAGTGCTTTCACGGATTCTGGGTACTTATCCACCCACTGTCCAACCAGGAAAAAGGTGGCTTTTGCCTTGTATTTCCCCAGTATTTCAATCAGCGCTTCTGTATCCTCATTTCCCCAGGGTAATGCTTCTTTGCGGCAACATAAAACAAAGTGAGAGCCCATCCCACCCCGCCCAGGGATTGATGGTTGGTCGAATCCTTCGCCTCACCTTGTTGGCACTCATCCCGCTTGCTTGCCAACTCCATTTCTCATTAGCTCACCAAGCATTCCGCCACCGGCGCACACTTAAAACGTGTCTTTCGTCGAAAGACGCGCTTTTACTTGCAAGTAAAAGCGCGTATGGCTGTATCGTGCAGTTTCAGTCGATTCTTGTCACCAAATGGCGATATACCGAGATTGCTACCTTAGCACTCCGTGTTTCCATTTGCTAGCTCGCGTTAATTCCCTACCCCTCGTTCCTATTCACCCCTTCCATTTCTGTAAGTTTTATCCTTATAATGTAATTTTTTAACTTTTTTATGCTGTAAAGCAATTTTACTTGCCTGTTTTGCTCGTTTTGGTGACATATTTGTTTGCTTCATCCCCCTCCCCATTGGGTGTGTCATTTCATTCTCTCTCCTTTGTTTCCAAAACCTGTTTTTCATCTCAAAGTCAGCAACTTTCCCTTGCCAAACGATCCGTTCTCCCCAATCTTTTTCTTACCTGCAAAGTATCTTCACTTTCCACATGTGCGGCTTTGAAACCATGCCTTCTGCTGCTCCCCCTCCCTTTTTGAAGGGCAAGAAACCATCTGCTTTTCGCAGTTTTTGCAAGACAGAGGCCGTCCTTTCCGCTCCCGCTTCACTAAGCCACTGGCAGTTATCTTCAACGCTTCCGGAAACCTTAGGGCTTCGCAATTGCGCTTTTAGCCCCGTTTCTCGCCCTCAAACAGTCTAAAATTATGAAACCTGCCCGTTTTTTGTGATGCAAGTTCTCCGTCATATTTTAAGGGCGTTATTTCCTGCACTTTCCCGGTCTTGCGACAGTCCTCTTCACACGGACTTCATAATGTGTGCTCCATCATGCCATCCCCCGCCTTCCGCGCATCAAAAAAAGACGGTATGTCATTGCGACATACCGTCTTTACCGATCCGATTATTTTAGAGCGTTTGCTTCAACGCCTTCGCCAATTGATCCGGACAGGAAGTTGCCTTAGCTCCACACCGGATGCCTTCCATCCGACCAATGGCCTCTTCCACCTTCATGCCACGAATCAGCGAGGAAATCCCCTGGAGGTTCCCGCTGCAACCACCGATGGCTTTAACGTCCTGGATTACCCCATCGTCTATTGTTACCTCCATCTGGCGAGCGCAGACGCCTTGGGGTTTATACTGATACGTTTTCACCATATTGGATCAACCTTCTTCCTTTTGTAAACTGTGTTCTTCCTGATTGGAATTCTTTTTATCTATGCATTCCTTACAGGTCCCGTAGAACACCAAGTCATGCCATTGGATCTCCAACTGGCTGGATCTTGCAACCCGCTGATCCAATTCCGGATCATACTCCAGTTCAAGATCTGACACTGCACCACAGCTACGGCAACAAAAATGGGTATGCTGCTCCGTACAGGCATCATAGCGCTCCACCGGGAAGGGCATGCGCAACAGCAGTCCTTCCTCCGCCAGAAGCTTCAGATTTCGGTAGACTGTACCGCGGCTCAGATTTGGATTTTCCGGCAACAGCCACTGGTAGACCATTTCCGCAGTAGGATGCTCCTTGGTTCCCAGCAGACAATTATAGATCAGCTCCCGCTGACGTGAGTAACGACGCTGAATCATATTTGACCTCTTAATAGTAATTATCCCTATTATTAGTTATATCATATTCTTTCCCCCTTGGCAAATCTTATCCGCCATTCCTTCCGATTCTAGCGGTGTTTTCCAACCCCAATTTCTGGAACTTCATCATTTGTATGGGTAATTTTTTGAAAATCGCTCATACTGATTCTTGTCTGGAGACAGACATGATATCGAATGGAGGAATTACGATGAGAAGTACTTTGATCGCAATCATGCTGGTCTTGTCCATGGCGCTGGTTGGCTGCAACAGCAATAGAACCACCACCACCAAAGATACAGCCACCAACACTCCCACCAGTGATGCCAGCGACTATGTCGCCGATGAAGACGGTTCCGTCAGCAACAACGGCACCACCAGTGTTGTGAGGGACGATGATACCACCACTACAACTAAGCAGGATGGTACCACTACAACGACCAAGGACGATACTACTGCGACCACCAAAAATGGCACTGTTACCACAGATGGTACTGCCACAGAAAAGGTCACCAATGATGTAAAGAATGCTGCCGATAACGTTACCGATGCAGCAGGTGATGTGGTGAAGGGCGCCGCCGACACCGTAGAAGGTGTCGCGGACACAGCAACGAATGCGGTAAGGGATACTACCAATCGCTAATGTTTGCTGAAGGAAAAACAGGAATGTCTTTAAAAGGCATTCCTGTTTTTTCAGACCTCTTTTGCGTGGGAGCGCAGTCCAAAACTGACCGCTATAGCAGTATCTACCTGCTCCATCATCTCTTCGTCCAAACGCCCCATCCGTTCCCTCAGACGTTTTTTGTCCAAGGTTCGGATCTGCTCTAGCAGCACTACGGAATCCTTTGTTAATCCGCAGTGGGGGTTCAACAGCTCAATATGGGTGGGAAGTTTGGCTTTGTTTAGTTGTGAAGTGATCGCTGCTGCAATCACCGTGGGGCTGTGCCGGTTTCCCATATCGTTCTGTATGATTAGGACCGGCCGGACTCCGCCCTGTTCGCTGCCCACCACTGGGCTCAGGTCGGCATAATAAATATCTCCTCGTCTGACACTGGTATCCACAATTTCACACTCCGCGGTTCTATAGTACCCCCGCCGGCGCGTACCGGTGCAGGTCAAGTTTATTTTCCCACCGGTCAGAGAAATTTATACCATCGGTTTTGCTTTCTCTACCGCCTTGCCCCGCACTATCTTATGTGACAGCATTCGACCTGGTGCCGTTGTCCCGGCATAATTTTATATGAAAAGAGCGGCCAGCAACCGCCAGACCGCTCTTGAAACAAATTCCGATAAAAATTATGCTTTACTCAACATATACCCGGGGCACACGAGGTGCGATTGCACACATCATTTCGTAGGTAATCGTACCTACTGTGTCGGCCTTCTCCTGCAACAGTCCCTCTTCTCCAAAAATAGTGACTACGTCGCCGACTTTTACATCATGGAAATCGGTTACATCGATCATACACATATCCATGCAGATGCGGCCAATCTGGCGCACCCGTTTCCCCTGGAGCAAAAACGCCTGGCGATTGGATAACAGCCGATTCAAACCGTCCGCATAGCCAATGGGTACGGCAGCAACAATGCTGTCTCGTTCCAGAGTGTGGGTTCTGCCGTAGGAAATACAAGTCCCCGCAGGCAGCTTTTTTACTGAAGCGATCCGACTCTTCACTTCCATCACTGGCTTTACATCAATCATTCCATCACAGTTATGATCCGGCGAATAGCCATAGAGCAGAATCCCCGGGCGAATCATGTCATAGTGAGCCTGTGGATAATTCAATGTAGCGGCTCCAGCGCAGCAGTGACGGAGCTGGAAGGTACAGCCCCGCTCTTCCAAGGTGTGGAGAATAGCGTTGTACCGCTCAATCTGCATCAAGGAGTATTCCGGGCAGGTATCTGCATCCGCGAAGTGCTGAAACAGTCCCTCCACCTCTAGTCCGGGCAGCCGATACATAGCCTCCAGCTCATCGGCAGCGGCCTCCATCGTCTCCGCAGTGCACAGCACGCCCAGCCGACTCATACCCGTGTCCGCTTTCAGGTGGCAGCGCAGCTGCTTTCCCATAGAACATGCCGCCTCAGAAAATCCTCTTGCCAACTCCAAATCGTACACAGTCTGGGTAATTTCATGCTGGATGAGTTCCTCTGTGTACTCCGCTGGCGTATATCCCAGAATGATGATTGGTGCTTTGATCCCTGCTTCCCGCAGTTCCAGTGCTTCATCCAAACAGGCTACCGCCAGGTAATCTGTCCCCAGCGCTTCCAGCCTTTTCGCCACCGGTGTTGCTCCGTGTCCGTAGGCGTTGGCTTTCACGAGTCCTACAAATTTACTCTGAGGCGCTCTTTTCCGCAGCTCATGGTAGTTGTGAGCCAGTCGCTCCAAATGAATCTCCGCCCAAGTTCTTCTTGTCTCTTTCGTCATCTCGTTCGCTTCCTTCGTATGCTATCTCTTGTTTTTATCTGTATTTTATTCTTTATTTTGCTTCTGCTTGAGTTGTCTGGAAGTAAAATTCATCGAACTGGAGTGTGATGATAACCTGCCCACTTTCCGAGATCTCCGCTCTGGCCAGGGCGTAGCTGTCCGGTTGAAACCAACAGGCAACCCGACAGTTCGTTTTGTCCCCAGTCTCCAGTGTTGCATAGAGCATCTCCGCTTCATTCAACGTATCTGTACAGCAGTCAATGACCTCACCACTCCGGCAGGCAGTCAACACTGTGGGCATAGCGTCCGCCGGAGAAAGACCACTACTGGAAAGAGCACCGGTATCCAATACCGCTCCTCCATACTCCAGTTCCGTCTTTCCGTCCGACCAGCCCAACACCGTATCGGCGATACTCTCTGGCTGCGTCACCGTCATGGTACCAGACTCCAGATCTCCCTTGAGTGCTACGCTGTAGCCGTAGACCCGCTGCCCATAATCGGCAGTAACTTCCGCCTGAGCCGTAAAACGCTCCAGCTTACCATACGCCGTCTGCACTGCCTGTACCCTGCTCTCCGGGTTTTCGCCCCGCCCTGCACATCCCGTCAGCAACAGCATTCCGGTCAGTGTCAAAGTCAGCAGTTTCCGTCCCGCTCTTCCCTCCATGGAATTCCCCCTCAGCGATTATTCCAGCTCTTTCAGTACAGCGGGAATCCCTTCCATCAGCACATCTGTGGTGGTCATGCCACGGCATCCGTACCGATCTGCCATCCAGTCTCCGGCCCGGCCGTGAATCCATACCGCTGCCGCTGCCGCTTCCAGCGGCTCCATGCCCTGGCCCAGCAGTGAGACAATCAGGCCGCCCAGTACGTCACCGCTGCCGCCCTTTGCCATGCCGTCATTCCCGGTGGTATTCAGGTATGCTCGTCCGTCCGGTCCCGCCACAATGGTGCGATGCCCCTTCATGACCAGGACGCAGTTATGAGCTTTGGCAAAGGCCAACGCTGTACCCAAGCGATCCCCTCCCGGCCAGTGACCGGTCAGATTCCGGAACTCCCCATCATGGGGCGTCAGAATAGTAGGAGCGCTGCGGCTGTCCAGAATATCTATATGATCCGCAATGGCATTTATGCCGTCTGCATCCAGAACAATCGGACAATGGGTGCGCTTCAAAATAGCCTGCACCGACTGCTCCACACCCGGGGTCTTGCCCAAGCCGGGGCCAATCAGCGCAGCCTGCATTTCCTCCAGCCGCTCCAGTATCTCATCAGTTGCTTCGGCAGCCAGGCAGCCCTTTTTATCCGGCAACGCCACCGGCATTTCCTCCATGCACTTAATGGCGATGATGCTGTAGATGTCCTCGGGTACCCCCAGAAACACCAGACCAGTACCGCTGCGAACCGCAGCGTGGGATGCCATAATGGGCGCACCAATATAGTTCCGACAGCCGCCGACTACAAATACCTTTCCGAAAATGCCTTTGTGACCATCTTTGGGACGATAAGGCAGAAATTCCCGCACCATGGATTCCTCCAGCATGGCCACCGGATACTCTAACGAGTCCATCAAATCGGGATCCAGACCAATGTCCTTGACAAGCAATTTCCCTGTACACAGGGCACCGTCCCCAACGTTGTGCCCCGGCTTCGCCATGGTAAAGGTAACTGTAGCGGTGGCACGCACCGCATTTCCCATGATTCGACCGGTATTTGCCTCTACGCCAGAGGGAATATCTGCTGCAATGACAAAACCTGGGGCGTGATTCATCCATTCTACCGCTTGCGCAACCTCGGCACTGAGCTCCCGGTGCAGACCGATGCCAAAGATGGCATCAATCAGCAAATCCGCCTCTTCTGTAAAGTCCTTTTGCTTTTCATCACGGACGTCAAAGTCCTCCAATACCACACCACAGGTGTTCAATCGTGTCTCATTGGTCAGGATATCCGGGGTCATTTTGCTCCGATCCCCTACCAGAAACACGCGCACTGCTACCCCCGCTTCTTTCAGCATCCGTGCGCAGACAACGCCATCGCCACCATTGTTGCCGGGGCCGCAAAACACTACCGCTTTAGCCTCCTCTGGTCGCTCCAAGTAAGACAGCGCTTCATCGGCCACCCCTCTGGCCGCACGCTCCATCAACCGCAGTCCTGTGTTCCGGTCTCCATTGATCGTTGTCTGATCCAGCCATCTCAGCTGTTCCGCTGTACCTGTACGCATGGTCATCTTTCCCCTTTCGTTGATCGTTTCGACGGGCAAATTGACTTGCCGTTGTCTCTATTTTTTCATTTTACCAGCTTCTTGTACAAATTTCAATTTTCCCTTGCACTTTTTGCACATTTATGATATAAGTTACTTGTTAAAATGCTACGAACGGGAAGATGACGGTTTCGGTATGCGTTAGAGAGTCCTTGTCACCGGCTGAAAGCAAGGATCACTTACTGCGTCTGGTTCGCCCGGGAGCTTCCGCGGGGAAATACGCGGCCGGTTTTGTCCTCCGTTATCAGGAATGCTAAAGTGTATGCGTCTTGATCGCATAAATGCGGGTGGTACCGCGGAAGGGGTTTCCTTTCGTCCTGTTTTTTCAGGATGAAGGGTTTTCTTTTTGCCTCCC
>CALLZZ010000046.1 GCA_937858235.1 uncultured Clostridia bacterium | reverse complement strand
AAGCTACTAATTGATAAACATATGAATAAGCAGGACTTGAAGAAAGTGAGTGGTATCAGTTCCGCATCTGTTGCAAAGTTGGGAAAAGGAGATAATATCACAACTGATGTTCTGATTCGAATCTGTACAGCACTTAAATGCGATATTGCAGATATTATGGAAATAGTTAATGACACTCCGGATAAAGACTAATTTCGGATGTTTGATAGAAATGACAGAATTAATTAACAGATATCTATAGAGGATGACCTACAGGAGGTTTTATATATGGTACAAAATCAGAATGGGAAGATGAACGTGAGCAGTTCCAGCCCATACAAAGCATCTCTCACCAGAGAACAATTTTTATTTTATGAAATGAGATCCACCGCAAAGTTAATGTGTGAAGGATTATCAGAAAATAAAATAGTGGAGCGTATTGTTGATGAGAACTTGTTTCAGTTTCCGACTGAGAGATCAATAAAAGGAATGGCGAAGGCATGTATTAACAGACTTAAACTAATGAACGATGTTTCTCTTGTTGAAGCAATTGCCACACAATCGACAGATATTGCAAAGCAGATATGTTTATATGCCTTGATGAAATATAACGGATTGGTATGGGATTTTATGTTGACCGTCATCGGCGAGAAGTACCGAACACAGGATACCACCTTTGGTAGAATGGATTTGAATGTATTTTTCATGCGTCTTCAGGAGCAGAACGATGCTGTGTCGACATGGAGCGATTCAACGATTAGAAAATTAAAACAGGTTCTGACGAAAGTGCTTGTTGACAATGAATATCTTGACAGCACAAAGGCTGACCACCTGAATCCGGTATGGCTAAACCCCATATTAGAAAATGCTATTAGAAGTAATGGAGATGTAGCAGCACTGCCAGCATTCAATTGCTTCTCGTAAAGGAGGAACACCCATGAGTAACATAAAAGAACGCTTGGATAAAGTCAGAGCATTAATACAAGAGCCTGAGTTTTTGGAAGGTAAAGGTCTAAGTAATGAGGTCAACATACGAATGTTCTGTTATGATCCAGAATATGAGATGACGGTAAGGCATTTCGTGGACCAAATTGCAACTGACCAAACACTTAACTGTCATTTAAAGATATATAATCTTTATGAAACCTTTCTTTTCATCTGTGAGGATAAGCGTATTATTGATAGCATTCCTCGTATGGAAGAAAAGAAGGGAAAAGAATATCTTTTGAAGCAGATGCATTCCATTGCAACGGATGAAATGTTTATCAAAAAGATGCAGTATGAGCCACATAAGCTAGGTGATGTCTTAATGTTGACTGGAGTTGGAGAAGTATTTCCATTTATGAGAATACACGCATTATTGGATGCATTGCAGCCACACTTTCCGGATATTCCAATTATAGTTATGTATCCAGGAACCTTTGATGGGACACAAGTTAAATTGTTTGACAGACTGAAGCCTAATTCATATTATAGGGCTTTTAATATAATATAGGGGGGTACCGATATGAGAATTGAACAGATGTTTCAAGAAGATATCAATCGTAAGATAAATGGTGTCGTAAAGGTAGATCAAGATACAGATGATGTACTGGTACAGGAAATCGAAGAGTATGTCATTACCAAGGAATTAAAAAAACATTTTATAACTTTTTTTAATAATTATGGTGATTCATTTAATGAAAAGACCGCAGATATCGGTGTATGGATATCGGGCTTCTTTGGAAGTGGTAAATCTCACTTCTTGAAAATGCTTTCTTACATCCTTGCCAACAGGGGAGTTCAAGGAACAAAGACGGTAGAGCGTTTCCGTAAGAAATTTGATGATGATCCTGCGACTTTCATGATGATTGACAGTGCAACAAAGGGTGTCACTGACACTATTCTTTTCAATATCGATATTGAAGGCTCTATCAACAAGGATAAAACAGCTGTTCTTCGTGTATTTGCAAAGATGTTTTATAACTACCTCGGCTTCTATGGTGAAAACCTAAAGGTTGCTAAGTTGGAACAGTTCATTGCTAAGCGAGGAAAAACAGATGATTTCCGTAGAACTTTTGAAGATAAGAACGGCCAGAGCTGGATTTCATCTAGAGATGCATTTGCTTTCTTTGAAGATGATGTTGTAGAGTCTTTGATAGAAGTTCTCGGCATGAGTGAAACTGCTGCCCGTAACTGGTTTGATGGTACCGAAACCGTAGAAATGAGTATTGCGCAGCTGGTATCTGAAATGAAAGAATATGTTGATAGTAAACCTGCGAACTTCCGCTTACTGTTTATGATTGATGAGGTAGGTCAATATGTTGGTGGCGACACAGACTTACTTATTAATCTTCAGTCCTTAATTGAGAAAATAGGAAGCGAATGTGAAGGAAAGATTTGGGTTATCTGTACTGGTCAGGAAGCTATTGATGAAATCATTAAGACTCGTGAAAATGAGTTCTCCCGAATTCAAGCTCGATTCAAAACCAGACTTTCTCTGTCTTCTTCGTCAGCTGATGAGGTTATTCAAAAGCGTATCCTAAAGAAGAAACCAGAGGTGGCAACTGAATTGGAATCGGTTTACAACCAGAATGATTCTGTTCTTCGTAACCTGTTTAGCTTCTCTGATGCCATCATGGATATCAAGGGCTATAACGGTTCCAGTGAGTTTGCTAACAATTTCCCTTTTGTACCATACCAGTTTATCATTATGCAAAAGGTGTTTGCTGAAATTCGTAAGCATGGAAACTCAGGAAAGCACTTATCTGGTGGTGAGCGTTCTATGTTATCAGGATTCCAAGAGGCAGCTCAGAAGATTAAGGAAAAAGATGAATATGCTCTAGCACCCTTTTACCTTTTTTATGATACTGTGCATACATTCCTTGATGGTTCTATCCGTAGAGTAATCGAGCGTTGCGCTAGAGCAGCAGCAGATGGTAACGGCATTGAGGAACAGGACGTCGATGTGTTGAAATTATTATACCTTATCCGCTATGTAGACGACATCCCAGCAAACATTGACAATATTGTTATCCTAATGGCTGATGATATTCGTTTGGATAAGGTTACTATGCGTGAAGCAATCCGTGGTTCTCTTGACAGGTTGATGAGTCAGAACTACATCGGAAGAACTAGTGATACTTATAACTTCCTCACTGATGAGGAACAGGATATACAACGTGAAATCAAAAATACTTCTGTTGATACTGCTTCAATTGTTGAGCGTATCGCTCAGATGATTTTTGGAGATATCTTTACTACTAAAAAATATCGCTATGGCAAATACGATTTTGCATTTGATCAGATGGTAGACGGCATTACAGTGGGTGCTGTCACTGGTGGAATGCGGCTTCGATTCTTAACTGTGGCTACTGATATGGTAGAAAAAAATGACCTACGTTTAATGGCAGAGTCTCAAGGCAAAGAAGCTATTGTAGTTCTTTCTGATACTCCTTATTATGAAGCACTGGAAAGTGCTATGAAAATCCGTAAGTATGTAAAGCAACGTAATGTCAGTCAGCTTGCGAAGTCGGTGCAGGACATCATTCGTAATCAGCAAGATGAGGCCAGCAAATACGAGTTATCTGCTATGGATGATTTAAAGAAAGCCATTGAAAATGCACAGTTCTATGTGGATGGTGAACACATCGATATTAAGGGTGGAGATGCCAAAAGCAAGATTGACCAGTCTTTAGAATACTTGGTTTCTCATGTTTACAGTGAACTTTCTTTAATTACAAATAATGCAGAATCAGATGCAGATATCATTGCTGTTCTTACCGGTACAGAGCAAGCTCTGCCAGGCATGGAACCAAACCGTGATGCAGCTACGAAGATGGAAGAATACCTAGAAATGCAGGCTAAGAAGAATCTGCCTACTTCTATGGCAGATATCCAGAGTCGTTACAATGGTATCCCTTATGGTTGGAAAGAGATCGACATCGCAGCGGTTGTTGCAAGATTGATTTTTGAGCAGAAGGTTACCGTCAAGTATGCCGGAGCAACAATCCAGCCCGATAATGCTAAGCTTCCAGATATGCTCCGTAAAAAGAGTGAGATTGGTAAAACCAGTATCAGTAAGCGCATGATGGTTTCTGCTATTAATATAAAAAAGGTCAAAGCGTTCCTTCGTGACTACTTTGATTTAATGGATGTGCCTGATGATGAAGATGGTCTTATAAAATTTATCGTAGAAAAGTTCGTTGAAAATAAAAATCACTATGAGGATCTAAACAGTCGTTATGAAAGTAACAAATACCCAGATCGTTCATTAGTACAATCTGCTATAGCGTTGATGACAGATATTCTTTCACAGCAGAAGGATAACATAGCTCTTATAGACCGCGTTATAAAGAAACAAGATGAACTGTACGACAATAAAGATGCTATGATGAATGTTGAGAGCTTCTTCAAGACACAAGTCAGCGTCTTTGATGCTGCTGTAAGGTTTGAAGCTGACCTTCGCAATGATCTTGATTATATAGCAAAGGACGAAGAGGCCCATAAAGCGCTGAACACCATACGTCTCATTATAATGGTTCAATCAGGTAAGTATGACTATAAGCGTATCCCAGAACTAAATGGACTTATGGCTACTGTGAAGGCTTCTCACGACAAAATGCTGGAAACCAAACGTGCCTACACAATGGAAATTGTACGCCAGTGTATGGAAGCAATCCATACAGCTGCAGATGGAAATAGTAAAGTTAAAAACCTAATTGATATTTCTGATACTTATTATACACAGAGAAAAGAAAAAATCAATGAAACCGCAAGCCTTGCCCTTCTTGATGGATTAGAACCTCCAATGTGGCAGTACAAAGATGATACGGTAGAACGCATCGAGACTGCACTGAAACCGGTGGTTTATACTCCGCCAACCCCTGCGCCTTCTGTGGTGAAAGAAGGTGGCGAAGCGCAGCCTGCTCCAAAGAAGGAAATCATTAAGGCTATTCCTCGCCAAGCTATGTTTCCTGCTAAGACTTTAAAGAACGAGGGTGAAGTTGATGCCTACCTTGAAAAGGTTCGCGCTCAGATGACACATATGCTGAAAAACTGCGATGGCATTAAGATAAATTAGGGAGGATAGTGTGAAAAATAAATTTTTCACACGGCAAATTTGTGCTGGCACCCAAATTCGCGGGTAGCGGCAACATGGAGGATTAATATGGATAAGAATGCGATAAAGAAATATGCAGTCTGGGCAAGAAATGAGTTGATTGCTCGTGTTACTCAGAAGGCTTTACAATATGGAATTACTGAAGAAAATATTGTTGACACTGCAGCGGACAACATCGGTGGTAAGCTTTTGACTGACACCGAAAAGAAGCAGCGTCAGGCTCTGATTGCTCAAATCAAGGAAAAAGGCTTTGAGCAGGTTATAGAGGAAGTAGCCTACACTTGGTTCAACCGTTTTTCTGCACTTCGCTTCATGGAAGTCAATGGCTACCTACCAACCCATGTGCGTGTATTCACCGATGAAGAGAATAACTTCAAGCCACAGATTATCACCGAGGCTATCCATCTGGAGATGGACGGTCTTGATATTGAAAAAGTCTATGCATTTAAAGAGGCTGACAAAACCGAGGAGCTATACAAGTATCAGCTGATTACACAGTGTAATGCATTGAATAAAATCCTGCCCGGTATGTTTCAGCGAATCTCTGATTACACAGAGCTTCTGTTACCAGACAACCTTCTTCGTGAGGGTAGTGTTATTGAGCAGATGATTACTCTGATTCCAGAGGATGATTGGAAGGATGCCGTTCAGATTATTGGCTGGTTGTATCAATTCTATAATATTGAGCCTAAAGCTAAAGTGTTCAACAGAGCATCGGGTATAAAGATAAACAAAGAGGAAATCTCAGCAGCAACACAGTTATTTACACCTGAGTGGATTGTTCGTTATATGGTTGAGAATAGCCTTGGTCGTTTGTGGCTGGAAGGCCATCCAAATGAAAATTTAAAATCTGAATGGAAGTATTATCTTGATGAAGCTGTGCAGGAAACGGGTGTTCAGATACAGCTCGATGCTTTTCGTGCAGAATATAAGGATATCAAACCGGAAGACATCCGTTGTATTGACCCTTGTATGGGAAGCGGTCATATCCTAGTGTATATGTTTGATGTTCTTGTAAGGATTTATGAGAACTATGGATATACCACTCGTGAAGCTGTAGCCAGTATAATTAAAAATAATATTTGGGGCTTGGATATTGATGAACGAGCTGCGCAACTTTCCTATTTTTCTGTGATGATGAAGGCTCGACAGTATGATCATCTCTTTTTTAATAAGAAAGATGGTAACGGAAACATTGCGATTCCTCAACCACATATTTACGCAATTAAGGAAAGTGGCCATACAGACAAAGACGGTAGACGAAAATATGAATTTACCAAAGATATGCTGGACTACTTTTCAAATGGAGATGACCTCCTTAAGCATGATATTAACACATTAGTTGATGATTTGTTTGATGCAAAAGAATATGGGTCTATTTTGAATATACATAATGTGGATTTTGATGCGCTATATTCACGCTTTGAAGAGATTGAGATTGATGTCAATATGTATTCTTATCCAGTGATGAATGACCTATTACCTTTTGTGCAAGTAGCGCAGGTTATGGCCCAAGAATATGAGATAGTCATTACAAATCCACCTTATTTAGTTGTAAGTAATGCCAACGCAAAGTTGTATGATTTTGTAAATAAAAATTATCCTGACTCGAAGGCAGATTTATTCGCAGTGTTTATTGAGCGTTGTAATAAAATGCTTTCTAAAAATGGAATCCAATCGATGATTACTATGCATTCTTGGATGTTCCTTGCAAGTTTTGAACAGCTTAGAAACAAGTTGTTAGGTCAAACCATAGTAAATATGATTCATTTAGGTGCGAGAGCATTTGAGGAAATTGGTGGTGAGGTAGTCCAAACAACAGGATTTACCATAGCAAAAAAACGTATTCCTAATTATAAAGGGACTTATTCCAGATTGGTTTCGCCAAGGACTCAAGATGAAAAAGAAGAAATGTTTCTTAAAATGATCCACAACAATTATACTGCATTGCAAGAAAACTATACAAAAATTCCGGGAACCCCAATAGCGTATTGGTGGAGTGATTCTGTATATGATTGTTTTAATGAAAATAAGTATATACCGGGAAATCCGATGAAGGGTATTCAAACGGGTAAAGGTGAAAAATTTCTTAGAATATGGCATGAGGTTGATATTAAAAATATAGGTTTTTCAATGAGAAATCATGTAGATATGGTTGCATCTGGGCTTAGGTGGTTCCCGTTAACAAGCGGGGGTCTTTCACGTCGTTGGTATGGAAACTACGAAATGGTGGTTAACTTAAAAGACGATGGAGCTGATATTCGTGCAACAGGATTGAAGAATTTCCGTCTTAAAGACCCTCAATACTATTTCCTTGAAGGGCTTACATGGACAGAGGTTACAACTAAACCATTTACTTGTAGGTACCTACCTTCAAATATTCTTTTCGGAAATGGTGGCCCTGTAGCATTCCAATTAGGTGAATCTCTGTTATATACTATAGGTTTATTGAACTCCGTAGTTGCTAAAGAACTGTTTGCAGTATTAGCACCTACTATGAATTATGGACCAGATCAAGTAAGGAATGTTCCTTTTAGAATTGAGAATAAGGAGCGTTGTGAATTACTCGTTAAAGAAAATATTCAATATGCGAAAGCCGACTGGGATTCTTTTGAGACATCGTGGGATTTTAGATATCATCCGTTGGTGTTGTTACCGCAACAGAAACAGGAAGCGGAAGAGTCTCAATTTGTGAAAAGTCGCATGGAAAAGCTGAGGAGCTTACAATGGCACTACGAAAAATGGCAACAGGAATGTGATGCCCGTTTCAACCAACTAAAAGCCAATGAGGAAGACCTAAACCGCATTTTTATAGACATTTACGGTTTGCAAGGCGAGCTTACACCTAAGGTAGAGGACAAGGTTGATACTGTTCGTAAAGCAGAACTAACACGAGATATTAAAAGCTTTATTTCTTATGCTGTTGGTTGTATGTTTGGTAGATACTCCCTTGATTCAGAAGGACTTGCTTATGCCGGTGGTGAATGGGATGATTCAAAGTACCACACCTTCCCTGCAGATAGAGACAATATCATTCCTATCTGTGATGACGAGTATTTCGAGGACGATATTGCAGGTAGATTTATAAAGTTTGTTGAAGCAGTTTATGGAAAAGAAACTCTGGATGAAAACATAAAGTTTATTGCAGATGCTCTCGTTGGCAAGGGCAGCCCGAAGGATGTTATCCGTAATTACTTCTTGAATGACTTCTACAACGACCATGTGAAGATGTATCAGAAACGTCCGATTTACTGGCAATTTGATTCTGGTAAAAAGAATGGCTTCAAGTGTCTGATTTATATGCATCGTTACAGAGAAGATACTATTGCTCGTATTCGTACCGATTATGTACATGAGCAGCAGTCTCGTTACCGCACTGCAGTTGTAGATTTGGAACAGCGAATCAATAGTGCGTCTACCAGTGACCGTGTGAAATTGAACAAGCAGCTCATAAAATTGAAAGAACAAGAAACAGAGATTAGAATTTATGAAGAAAAAATCCATCACCTTGCGGATCAGATGATTCGTATCGACTTAGATGATGGTGTGAATTACAACTATGAAATCTTTAAAGATGTACTTGCAAAAATTAAATAAGGAGGTGGCAGCATGGATACCGATAAAGTGATACAAGATTTAAATCGCAGGTTTGCTGCACCTTTGCCAGAATTCTATAATCGCCGCATTATCTTTTGGTATGATGAGGACGGAGAGTTTTCTGATAAACTGGACGAAATCATACTGGATAATGCAAAACTGGTAGCTTTAACAGGTACAAATAACTTTGCTGTGAAAAAGCTATTGTCACACGATGACAAGTGCAGTAATTTCTTAGTATACAGTCCTTTTACCTATGAAAGGCTTGAGGATAACTGGCTCTTTGATATTGAACTCTACAGCGAAGAATTCCGCGCAGATTTGATTTCTATCTGGATGGATGAGATGAATATTCCTTCTAATCCATCAATGAGAAAACAAGTCAAGAAATATAGAAAATACTTTAATGCCAAAGACCGTCGTTCCAAAATTCTGTCGCAAAACAAAGTGGCATCAACACCGACACAGTTGCACTTGGCTGTTATGGCTGCAATCTGCGGGCAAAAGGATGCACAGCCAAGCAATATCCTTCGCAGTGTGTTCCGTGCCGGCCTCGACATAAACAATAATGCTGTATATCAAGACTTCTTGAATTACGACGTAACAGAAGCATTTTGGGCTATGGTGACACAGGGGTGTGGTTACAGTGAGGATGAATCCGATCTTGGCAGATTGGCAATTCATATGCTTTTGACTGCATCTACACGGACGATGCGACTTGAAAACTTAGCAGGATTAGATGGCTTTATTTCTATACCACATCAAGCCTACTGCTATGACTTTATTTCAGAATGGCTTCACAGTGAAGATATATCACAGCTTTATGATATTGCTCGCTATGTTGAGGATGAAGCTCGTTTAGCTCAGCTATTTAGCAAGTTGACTGTAGAAGACTTGGTGGATACCGAATGCTTCCCATGTATTAATGAAGCGATTTTAATAAAATTGATGACAGAAATCAGTGACCAAATTATAGATGTGGAAGCAATAACTCAGACCGTGGAAAAACGACGTACTTGTGTGTGGTATGAGCCAGTGGAGAATTTTTACGATGGTATACTACAAGTTGCAAATATGCAAGACTTCTATAAGGAACATTCTGCAGGATTCCATACCGTAGAGCCAAAAAACGTATGGAAAGAGTATACTGAAGTCTATTACAAAATGGATACTTATTATCGTCAGTTTCATCATAGCTTCCAAAAGAGTCTGGAATCATCTAATATACTGCTGGATGATTTGTTTAAGCACGTTGTAGAAAAGGTGGAGGGGCTTTATAAACAATGGTTCTTAGGTCAGCTAGGAAGTAACTGGTCTGATGTTTGTGCAGATGAGCTTGCTAACTATGGTAAGATTCTTGAAGTGCCCGAGCAGACAGATTTCTATCGTTCCAAGATTCAGACGGCAGACACCAGAATGTTTGTTATTATATCGGATGCGATGCGCTATGAAGTAGCTGCAACTCTTTCTGAACAGCTGCGTAGAGAAACACAGAGCAAGGTGGAACTTGGTAGTATGCAGAGCATTTTCCCTTCCATCACCAAAATTGGTATGGCTGCATTGTTGCCACATAAGGAGTTGTCTGTAGAAATAAAAAGTACCGCTAAGACAGAGTGTCTGGCAGTATTGGCTGATGGTGCATCTACCGAAAGCAATAACCGTGAAAAGGTTTTGAAGAATGCAAACCCGGACAGTGTTGTATTGCAATACAAGAATATCATTGGAATGAAGAGAGCTGAACGTCAGGCCTTGGTAAAAGGAATGGATGTTGTGTATATTTATCACGATACCATTGATGAAGCCGGCCATCATTCGGACACAGCAGTATTTCCAGCTTGTGACAAGGCAATCTCCGAGTTGAAGAATATGGTGCGTATCATCGTCAATGAGTTTAGCGGCGCCCATATTATTATTACTGCTGATCATGGTTTCTTGTATACCTACAGTCCATTAAATGAGGATGACAAGGTTTCTGCATCCAGCTTTAACGATCAAGATATAGAATATGGTAGACGATACGCTATCATGCAAAAAGGAGCAAAGCCTGACTATCTTATGCCTGTTAAGTTCCTTGGTGGCAACACAGAGTTTGAAGGATACGTACCAAGAGAGAGCATCCGTATTAAAATGAGTGGAGGCGGTTTGAATTTTGTGCATGGCGGTATTAGCCTACAGGAGATGGTGGTTCCAGTTATCGAGTACCATCATTTAAGAAATGACTCTATGGAGTATAAGCGTAATAAGCATAAATATGATACCAAGCCAGTGACTGTGAATCTACTGTCTGCTAATAGAAAAATCAGCAATATGATTTTCTCTTTGAACTTTTATCAGAAGGAGGCAGTTGGTGATAATCGAGAAGCTGCTACCTATCTGGTTTATTTCACTGATGCAAGTGGAAAGCAAATCAGTGATGTGCAAAAAATCATTGCAGATAAGGCCAGTGATAATGGTGGAGATCGTACTTTCCGTTGTGGTTTTAATTTGAAGTCGCTGAAGTATAGTAACACAGAAAGCTACTATCTGGTTATAGCAGATGAATCTGGATTACAGATGCCGCAGCGTGAGGAGTTCCAAATTGACATCGCCTTTGCAGTGGATGAATTTAATTTTTTTAATTAAGCGCCGTAGGAGGAATTATTATGGAGCAATATGCTGAGAGTGGAAACACTCGAGAAGAAATAAAGAGTAAGCTCCGTCAATACTTCGATGGGAGAATTGTTCGTAAAGACCTCACAAAGAAAATCAAGGAAGGCGCAAATGTGCCAGTCTATGTTCTTGAGTTCCTTTTAGGGCAATATTGCAGTTCGGATGAAGACGAAGTTATCGAGGCCGGTGTTCGGAATGTAAAAAGGATTCTGGCTGACAATTTCGTAAGACCGGATGAGGCACAGAAAATTCTATCCGTGTTACGTCAGAGAGGTAGCTATACCATCATTGATAAAATAACGGTGAATCTAAACTTTAAAAAGGATAGCTACGAGGCCGAATTTTCTAATCTCGGCCTTAAGGCTATTCCAATTAGTGAAGAATATCCCACCAAGTATGACCGCTTACTTTGTGGTGGTATTTGGTGTATTGTTCAGTTAGATTATGAGTACATTGAAGAAGACAAGAAGAATGGTATTCCTATTCAAATTCGTAAGCTAACGCCTATCCAAATGCCTCATGTAGATATAGATGAATTAAAGCGAGGGAGAAAAGCATTCACTAAGGAAGAATGGATGGATGTTATGCTACGATCCACAGGTATGGAGCCTGATATGCTAAACAATCGTGAAAAGTGGTTGCTCCTTGCACGTATGCTTCCGTTGGTAGAAAACAACTTCAATTTATGTGAACTTGGACCAAGAAGTACAGGAAAGTCACATCTTTACAAGGAGATATCTCCGAATAGCATTCTTGTATCTGGTGGGCAAACAACGGTAGCAAATCTGTTCTATAATATGGCCAGAAAAACCGTGGGCTTGGTTGGCTTGTGGGATTGCGTTGCTTTTGATGAGGTTGCGGGTATCAGCTTTAAGGATAAAGATGGTATCCAAATTATGAAGGACTATATGGCGTCTGGTTCCTTTGCCCGTGGAAAAGAAGAAAAAGCCGCATCGGCCTCTATGGTATTCGTAGGCAACATAAATCAAAGTGTGGACGTACTTTTGAAAACCTCCAGCCTGTTTGATCCATTCCCCCCAGAAATGGGGACCGATACAGCGTTTCTTGACCGTATGCACTGTTACGTGCCTGGTTGGGAAATCCCGAAATTCAGACCAGAACATTTTACTGATGACTATGGTTATATGTGACAATAGGATAACTAATATTACATACCTTTGCAGTAAAGATGAAACGCATATAATGACATTCATAATAATGTGTTGTCCCGCAGATTAGAAGCTCCTGTTCCATGCAGTTTATTTTATCCTAAATCGGTTGCCTGATTGTTATCTCAGTCACTTTAGTAACTCCTGTTTATGCAAACTGTTTGGATCAATTCAAAATGATGCAGATTATTGGAACGGCAGAAGAAGCAGGTTACCCTGCTTCTTCTTGGAGCGATATATATTCACTGAGTTTTACTAATGCGTTGACAATGCTGATTGCGTCGACTGGGGATAGCTCGGGAAAATACGTTGTCAGGCGTTCGAAATTCCAGAAACTATCAGATAGTCCGGCCAGCTCGGTTCCGATGTTCCAGTTAGGAATGCAGATGTAGCTTCCATACTCATGTTTCCCACAAAGGATATGAAAGCTGCTATACCTTGCAGTGACCACAAGTTCATAAGGGCCCGTACTTCTTAACAGGTTGATATGTCCTTTCCAACGTATTGGTTTCATGTCCTCTGTCCCGGTACAGATATAATCAAGTTCCATGATTGATACCTCCTTTAAAGTTCGCTGTCATTGACAGCTTTCATGACGATATCAGAGGTTATGATATCCGATCTCGTACTGTCTCCAATGAGAAGACAGGCATTGCAAAGTTTGTTTATAATACGAGGTGTTCCGTCAGCTGCGTTGAGGACAGCTTCGATGGCATTATCCTCGAAAACAGGTTGGTTACAGCCGGCACTTTTTAGTGCTTCTTCAGGCAATTGCAGTCCATCATAATGAGTATGGTATATGGATTGATGTTGTAAGATAATATCTTTGTTTTAATAAGCAATAAATTATTGTATTAAAACGGGGCTATCATTAGGTGGTTCCACTAAAGCAGATTATTGTGATGTAATGATATGAGAAGTCCTGTAACATGCATTATTTCCAAATATAGCTTGTTATACTGACGAAATATGGTAAAATATATTTATCGGAAATATATAATATGATTTGGAGGTAAAAATGATGGCACGCAGAGTATTTTTTAGCTTTCATTACAGCAATGACATCAATCGTTCTATGACAGTCCGAAATAAACTCAAGGAAAAGAAGCTGCCGGATTTATTGACGAAGCAGCATTTGAACAGGTCAAGCGACAAGGTGATACTGCTGTACATCGCTGGATTGACAAACAGCTTGAAGGTACATCAGTTACCGTTGTGCTGATCGGAAGCGAAACCCTGAATCGACCATATGTTCAATATGAAATATGTAAAAGTATCCAACGAGGCAATGCGGTTATTGGTGTTCATATTAACGAAATTAAAGATATGCGAACATTAATGACAGCCCCAAAGGGGAACACGCATACTGTTATTGGATATTATGACGATAAGTCCCCGGCATATTTTGATTCTATTTGTGACGGCATTTATGATTATATTACCCAAAACGGGTATGCAAATATGGGAACATGGATAGAATCTGCTATCAAAAAACACAATAAATAATAAGAAGGGAACATGGACATGGCTACAAAGGAACAATTTCTTCGTGAATACATAAAAGCGATCAGAGATGGAAATGCTGCAGTATTTGCTGGTGCAGGATTATCTCGTCCATCAGGGTTTGTTGTTTGGAAAGACCTCCTTCGTCCTTTAGCAAAGGATATCGGTTTAAATATTGATGATGAATATGATCTTACAGCTGTTGCTCAGTATGTACGAAACCAAGCGGGAAATCGAGCGGCGATTAATTCCTCTATCCTTGAAGCTTATAGTAAAAATGTTACGCAAAACGAAAATGTTACTATTCTTACGCAACTTCCAATTTGTACATACTGGACCACAAATTATGATCATCTTATAGAAGAGGGACTCAGAGACGCCAATCGTAATTCTGATGTGAAGATTGAATATAAACAGCTTTCCAGTACAAAAAGAGATCGTGATGCAGTAGTATACAAGATGCATGGGGACGTAGATTTTGCTGCTGATGCCGTATTAACCAAGGACGATTATGTTCAGTACGATAGAAACCACCCATTTTTTAGAAATGTGTTGCAAGGGGATCTGATATCAAAAACTTTTCTGTTTATAGGTTTCAGCTTTGAAGACCCTAATCTTGATAGTATCCTTGGACAGATAAGGTTACTGCTTGATGAGAATATCAGAAATCATTATTGCTTTATGAAACGAGTTGTACGTACAGATACAATGAGTGATGAGGACTTTGGATATCAGAAAGCGCGGCAGGATTTGAGAGAAGAAGACCTGAAACGCTATGGTATTCAAACGGTATTTATTAATGAATACTCGGAAATTACAGAGATATTGAGAGTAGTCGAAATTGCGATTCGTGTAAATAATGTCTTTATTTCAGGTAGTGCAGATTTCTTTGAGGGTGACTGGACAAAAACAAGAATCGATGAACTTGCCTATAAACTTTCAAATCGGCTTGTAAAAGAGGAGCTCCGGGTAACATCCGGTTTTGGAGTTGGAATCGGATCGTCAGTTATAAATGGTGCTTTAGACGAAATCTATAGTAGCAGATTCAAACATATGGATGAGCATCTATGCCTTCGTCCATTCCCACAGGGAATAACAGACCCAGATGAGCGCAAATTGAAATGGAAGAAATATAGAGAAGAAATCCTTAATGAGGTTGGCGTAGCTATCTTTATGGCAGGTAATAAGAGAAATGCTGAAGGTCAGAAAGCAATCGCAGACGGTTGCTTGCAGGAGTATCAAATTGCCAAGGAAAGAAAAATCATAATTATTCCAATTGGGAGCACGGGAGATGCTGCCGCAACAATTTATGATGATGTAAAGACTAATAAGGATCAGTATCCTTACCTTGAGAAATATCTCGATATTCTCGGCACAGAAACCGATATAGACAAAATTGTAAATGCCGTCATGGATATCATACAATCCCAAAGGAAAGTAAAATAACAAAAAATGTTGGAGAAGGTGGATGTAATGGGAAAGAAAATTTTTGTTTCATACAAGTATGCAGATGATCAGGTTAACAACTTGGAATCTGGAGAGAACTCAACAGTTAGAGATTATGTCGATGAGTTTGAGAGAATAGTAGATTCATCTGATGATATTTTTAAAGGTGAAAGTGATGGAGAGGACCTCAGCGACCTTTCAGATGATACAATTTGGGAAACTCTCAAAGACAGGATCTATGACAGTTCTGTCACGATTGTGTTTATATCGCCTGGCATGAAAGAAACTGGAAAGAAAGATAGAGACCAGTGGATTCCGTGGGAAGTATCATATTCTCTAAAAGAAACTTCCAGGAAGAACAAAAATGGAGAATCTGTTACAAGCCATAGCAATGCAATGTTAGCCGTCGTCCTTCCTGATGACAACAACTCGTATACTTACTATCTTGAATCAAAAAGCTGTTGCTCTGGTGGATGTACTACACATCATACAGACAGGTTGTTTACGATTATCAAAAAAAATAAATTCAATAGAACAGAGAATGCTTCCAAACGCACCTGCGACAATGATAATACAATTTGGACTGGAACGTGTAGCTATATTGAAGCTGTGAAGTGGTCAAACTTCATAAAGAATTATCAGAAATATGTTGACTCCGCAGTTGATCGCCAAGATCATATTGATGAATATGACATTTGTAAGGAAGTGTAGTCGATCCATAAGTTGTGGTACGTGTGATGAGAAGAATCTTTCTGTGGGGAAGTTTACGTTTGATGACTGCACGTTTGAATTTGTCCTTGATTACAGAAACTGGCTGTTTGAAATCCAGCGCAGGGCACCAAGCACGGTAAACCACCGGCTGGCGGTAATAAGATCCTACCTTGGCTATGCCGCCGCCAGGAACATATCACTCTAGCAGGTACAGTTGAGCATTGGGGAGGTTCCCTTCCTCAAAGTGCCGAAGCAAATCCGGCCGATTATCGAAGAAAAGGATGCAATGAAAGCGTTTCTTGATGCTCCACCAAACACTCACATCGGGGTTAGAGATACCATGATTCTTTCCCTTCTGTTTGGCACGGCAATCAGGGCTGATGAGCTAATTCATCTGGATCTTCGGGACATAAACGTCAAGTCAGAAGTCCCATTTGTATTCATACATGGTAAAGGGAACAAAGAAAGAGCCGTACCTATGACGAAGGAAACCATAAGACTTGTGGAAGCTTATATCACGGAATACCATAGTAAAAGGAAGGACTACGACCATCCCTTTGTGTATACTGTGATTCATGGGGAAACCCACCGGATGTCAGAAAGAAATCTGGAGCGGATCATTAAAAAGTTGCGGACATCGTAAGGAAGGACTTTCCTGACCTTCCGAAAAAAATCTACCCACATTTACTGCGCCGCACTCGGGCGACCGGACTGTATCGCGATGGTGTGGACATAGAGTTGATTGCATCCACTCTTGGACATGCATCCATGCAGACAACAAAAGACCATTACGCATACCCTTCGCTGGAACAGAAGCGTGAGGCTTTGGAAAAAGGCAAAGTTGGCACACTCTCATCACCTGATGAGGAGCAGGAATGGCCTGATGATGAAGATGAACTTGCGAAGTTTTTTGGGCTAAGATAGATATTTTTATGCGCATCTTTTTATTCCGGAACTAATGGAATTTACCGTAAGACCAATGTTTCGCAAAAAAGATGCGCATAACAAAAGGATGCGGATAAGATGCTTTATGCGAATATTCGCATAAAGCATTGAGGTATTCTTTAAGCCCACCAAATCATTTATGAAACTTGGAACTGAATTTCAAGGCCGTAGCTATGATATGATGATTAGCCATACAACAATTGTCTTTGCCAGATACATCATCCTAGAATGGTTACGCCGTAATAAGAATGATGAAAAAACCTTTGGTGAATTATTCTTTATGTTTTCTGATGACATTCAGGATATGGATTTTACAACAGCTCTTCAAAGTCTAATGAGTTTATTTATAGAACAAATCAACACAGCCGCAACTGAGGTAGCAGAAAAAGTAAAATGTCAACTACAGCAATGGATTGCCAGTCAAGCCACATTTATTCAGGCTTTGTTTAATAATTTGAGATAGGAAAGTTGAGTTAATAAGTGCAAAGTTTATAATAAGAATGTAGGAAAGTTACGAAATAAAAATGTCGTAAAACCTACATTCTTATTTTGTATTTATGGATATATTGATTCACTTCTTATGGAGGTGAATCGATATGCAATACAACTTACAAGGAGATAAAGTAATAATGGATATCTATAAGTAACTGGACAGTCAAAAGTTTTTAAAAAAAGATAACCCTTTCAAGCCATTTTATGGTATCCTATGTTACGACACTATA
>CALLZZ010000045.1 GCA_937858235.1 uncultured Clostridia bacterium | reverse complement strand
GGATATTTATTTCAGAACTTTGAGTTGCTGGACAATCTTACAGGTCAGGAGAATATCCTTTTGCCTCTCGGCATCCATGGTGTGACTGAAAAAGAGGGAAATAAGCGCCTGCGGGAGCTCGCGGAATATCTCGAAATCACCGGTGTAATGAATAAATTTCCCTCTCAGATGTCCGGAGGCCAAAAACAGCGAGTGGCTGCGGCCCGGGCGCTGATTCTGAATCCCCAAATCATTCTGGCAGACGAACCCACCGGCGCACTGGACACCAAAAATGCTCGTGTTTTGATGGAAAAGCTGGCCGGCCTCAACCGAATGCAGCAGACCACGATTCTAATGGTTACACACGACTCCAACGCGGCAAGCTACTGCAGCCGGATTCTGTTTATTCAGGACGGCGTCATTTTTCATGAACTGCGCAGAAAAGTACCGAATGAGACACGGGAGCAGTTTTACGAGCGCATCCTTGCAGTCATGGCACAACTGGGGGGAGGGAGCGCAAATGTTCTTTAACCTGGTACGCCGCAACAGCAAACGTAACCGGCGGGAAAACGGGCTTTTTTTCTTTTCGCTCTTAGCAGCTATCGTGGCCTTTTACATCATCCTCTCGCTGCCGAATCAGGACATTATGGGTTTTCTCCGGGAGATGGAGAGCGGTGCTGTGGATAGGCTTTTAAGCTTAATTCCCGCCTTTTATGCTGTAACGCTGTTCATTCTTTTCTTCCTCATTTATTTTGCAAGCAGGTACCAGCTGGAACGCCGAAGCCATGAGCTTGGCATGTACCTGATGATGGGGATGCGCCGTACCAAGCTGTTCACGATGCTGCTGGCTGAAGATCTGTGGAGCAGCCTTGTATCCATAGTCGTCGGTATCCCGGTGGCGATACTTCTTTCTGAGGTTATAAGCCTTGTTACTGCGCGGGCGGTGGGCATGGGGATTCTGGGACACCAGTCCGCCGTTTCTCTCTCAGCTATTTTTTGGACGATAGCGGGGTTTGTGCTCATTAAGTTGGCTGCATTTCTTCTGCTCAGCGGCAAATTTGCATCCAAAGAGATTGGCGCTCTGCTTTCTCCCACCCCGGAAGGCGCAAAAAGGCAGCGTCCGGCAGTCCTGTATCGAATTGCGCTGGCTTTGGGTGTGCTGCTTTTGGCGGCGGCCTACCTGCTGGCAATCAGCGGCGAAGCATGGTATTCGTTGGCTGTTATGGGAATAACTTTAGCGTTTGGAATCGCAGGAACGCTGTTGCTTTTCTATGGCCTGCGAACGGTACTGGGCATGTTGGCACAGCGCCAGAGTGGCAAATCCGGGCTGGGAGTGTTCACATTCCGGCAACTTCAGGAGAATGTAATTGGTCAGCCGCTTTCCCTTGCGGTCAGCTCTCTTTTAATTCTTGCAGCACTTTGCTGCTTCGGGTACGGTGCTTCCATGACCTTGTATTACGGTAGCAACGATACCCATACGCTGGATTACACCTTTCAAAATTCAGAAAATCCATCGGAACTTCCGGAAAAGCTGAAAAGCGCTGGATTGGAGGAGTACTTTGCATCTGTTTTTGATATGAGAATTGGACAAATGCGCAGTGAGAGTAACGATCCGGCAGAAGCAATTCATATGGATGAGATGCTGGAACTGATCGAGCAGCAGGCAGATTCTTCTGCAAGGTCAGATCTTTTAAATGCGTACAGCAATATTGACAATCCGTATGTTATCTCTCTTTCGGGCTATAATCAGCTTTTGGCGGCGGCAGGCGAGCCTCCAATCACACTGAATAACAATCAGGCAGCTCTTTATGGCTACGATTCTTTTACCAACAGAGAAAAAGCGGAACTGATAAACCATGTCCTTTCGCAGGAGCCGGAAATAGTAGCAAATGGAGAGCGCCTCCAATTAACAGGTACCATACAGACCAGAAATCCTGTAACAGACCGCGCGATAACGCTTTACTTTGCCCTAATCGTTCCGGATGAGACCTTTGACCGATTGGCAGAGGAAAGGTACACCCACTACTGGGATGCGACCTTGTCTCCCGGGTTTGTGCAGGAGAACGGGAGGATGCAAGCCATTCAGCAGATTAACCACAAGCTGGATGCAACGGATATTCACTATGAAAGCTACCTGCAAAGCATGGGACGGCAGCTATTTTATCAGGTGGCATCCAGCTATCTTACACTGTACCTTGCGGTCATTTTCCTCATCATCGCGAATACCGTCATTGGCATGCAATTCCTAACGCAGCAGCGCAAGACGGGGCGGCGCTACCGCACGCTGGTACGACTGGGCAGTCATTATGAGGCGATTTGTCTCTCTGTAAATCGTCAAATCCGCTGGTTTTTTGCTTTGCCAATAGTCGTTGCAGCAGTGGGAAGTGTGTTCGGCGTTCGGGCACTATTCTCCGGATTCCTGCCGCCGGATCTGGCCGAAAACATCCCTGGGCTCTATCGCATCGCTTTTGTGATACTTTTCCTGCTTTGTGTGGTAGAATACGGATATATGCTTGTTGTGACACGAGCCAGCTCAAAGTATATCCTGACACGTATGGAAGCAGGTCGAGAAGAATAAAGAAAGGAGGGAGCCGCCATAAAGAAGATTGTTATTGTAGAAGATGAGCCTTTTATGCGGGAGGAACTGCGTGAGATTTTTGAGAAAGAGGGATACCCAGTCGTTTGTATTGCAGAATTTGGCCATGTAACGGATGATATTCTGCAGGCGGCTCCCGGCCTTGTATTACTGGATATCAATTTACCCGGAATCAGCGGTTTTGAGATTTGTCGGGAGCTGAAGCGGAAAGCAATGCTGCCGGTGTTGGTGCTAACCTCCCGTGATCAGATGAAGGACGAGCTTCATGCGCTGAATTTGGGTGCGGATGAATACCTGACAAAGCCCTGCCGAAAGGAACGACTGCTTGCCCGTGCTGCCAATCTGCTGCGCCGGTATGAGGGGCGCGGACATCTGCGTCCCGGTAAGGACTTTTTACTGGATAGCCAGACCTATACGCTGTATATCCACGATCAATCTGTGGTGCTTCCACAGAATCAGGGTAAATTGCTGGCGGCTTTTTTAGCGCACCCTGATGAGCTTGTAACGAAAGAAACACTCTGCATGGCGCTATGGGGAACAACCGAATATATTGATGAAAATGCTTTGCAGGTGAATTT
>CALLZZ010000044.1 GCA_937858235.1 uncultured Clostridia bacterium | reverse complement strand
AGGGATATCATGTTCCTCACAGAACGCCTGAAAGGTCAGGTGCTCGTCAAGGAAATCCAGACTGTTTCCCAGTCGCAGGAAGCCCTCGCCGGGGATGTTGATTTTTTCATGGGTCAGGACGGAGCCGGCGTGGTTAATCACCACATACGGCTCAATGGTGACCGGCTCGCCCGGTTCGTCGTCGCTGCCGCGCAGGTCGTAGCAGTACCAGCCGTCCGGGACGCTGTTAGTCTGAATGCGGGCGCTGGTAAACAGCGCAGGTTTACCGAACAGCTCAATGTGTTCGTATTCTTCTTTTCTGGCATTTACGCGCATAGACTTCATCTCCTTGTATGTTTTTTATAGCTATACAACATACCACAGTGTGGCGGCGATAGCTATTGTTTCTTGCGTGGGGAGGGCTCAGATGTTATACTGAACCCACAGACTTATCGGGATTTGATGAACAGAAAGTTGAATGTTATAGGTATAGTACCGACTACTTACTAAAATTGGAGATGATACCAATGAAACAATACCATGTTATTAGTGCCAAAAATTTCGGGTATGAAAGTGATCTGGGTGATGGAACATATGACTATTTTGTATTTCCAGCAGATGAATTTAGTCAAAGTGACATTATGGGCTTGTTTGTAAGTGTTACTAAATACACACAAAAAAATAACAACGAATATCCTTATACTGCACATGAATATCAGGGTTCACAATATTGCAGTGACCTATACGGAAAACAATATTATCAGATAATATATGACGGATTATTTGATGAAGACAATGTTCCGTATAACCCATAATGTATAGATTCCCGTTTTGCGAGCAGATCACCAAGGGAGGAAATACGCCTTGAATTCTGATCCAGAATCCATAAAACAAGCGCCGCTGACCAACGGGGACTTATATCGCCGTCAGATGGCCATGCTAAAGAGCTTTCTCGAACACGGAGCCATCTCGCTGGAGCAGTACCGCACCAGTGCCGATGGCTTAACTCGAAAAATGCATTTACAGCCGAAGAAATGATCCTTCGGCTGTTTCTTTGCCCGTATTACTCCATATTCATCTGCTGCCCCATATTCTCGGCAGGGTCGCCCTGCATCAGCTCGTCCAAACGGAGCGTGCCCTGATAGGCCACATAGCCCCGATCATTGAATTGTCCCTGCTCGTTTTCCATGCACTCCTTGCCGTATTTGGCGAAGTCGATGTAACCGGCGAGATTTTCATCGTACTCATAATGGCCGGAATCCATGATCATGTACTTGCCGTATTCCTCCGGCGTACGTACCTTGGGAACGTAGTCGAACTGCTCCAACTCCTTCGCCAGATTGGTGATTTGGCTGGCCTGTTCCGGCCTGGTGAACAGGACGACCGCGCCCAGATTCTCTCGCTCGGCCTTATTCAGCGGCTGGATGGCACGGCACATCTCATTGAGATCGGTCAGCCTTTCGTTGTCAAAATTCAGCGCCGCGTCAACTTCTTCCGGAAGCTCGCTTTCCAAAAAACGCAGGCACATATCTTCATAAAAGTTGCCCCCTGCTCGAGCTAAGGCACGCGCCTGCTGTATCTGTGTGATCGGCAGGTAGAGATAAGTTGCCGGACTGTCTGCCGACGTATATCGTGAACTCATCTCCACCTCCATAATGCAATCTTCGTAGCAATATTCCGGGAAAATACGGCCGTCATAGAGCTGCGACATTTCAAATCCGTTGTCATAGACCAAGCCGTAAGGTGTGACCCGTCCGACCTCGCCGTCGAGCAATGCCAGCGCCACCGAGCGGAAGTCCTTGCCCTGCATTTCCTCTATGGTCGCCCCGCCGCCCAGCGTCAGGTAGTGCCTGCGTCCAAGAGATTCCAGATTGTTAAAGTCCGTGACCACGGTGACCTCCTGACAACAGAAGGTCAGGTTGATGAACTCATCGATACCGTGGAGATCCAGCCGGGAGGCCATGCCCTGAAACTGCGTTTTCTCATATTTATCGAAACTGTCCAGCCGTTTGGCGAGATAGTCCAGCTCATCAATATTGGTTACTGTCCTTTCCGTGTTCTTGAGAACCGGCCAGTGGTCGGAAATCTCATCAACTCGACAGTCACGCTTTAATGGATCGCCAATCTCCAACGCCTCCAGCATTTCGATGATCTCATCGTACTGCTCCGCCGGGATGGGGAAAGGTACGGTAAGAACGCCGTATTCTGGGTGCTGGGCATTGCTTAAAACCGCTTGATACTGCATATGTGTGCCTCCTTACATCATCATTCCAAAGGTTATTCCGGGTTCATCATCGTGAACCTCTGTCTGCGGTACGGCATCCAGTGAGAGCATATCAAGAAGCTGCTTCCCGCCAATCTGACAAGCCGCCTTAAAAGCCCCGTTGATGTCATCGTATTGACGCTCCATTTTGGGCGAGAAAACTGCCTCGCCGATATGCGGAAATGCGCCCTCGTATGTGCCGACCGTCAACTTGCCGACCGGGGACAGTCTCATATAGACACCGTCCTCGCCGCCCGTGTAGTACAAGGCACCGTTTCCATTGAGTCGGGTAATGCTGTCCTCGACCCAGCGGCGGGCGTTGTTGGTGGTGATAGCTTTCCAATACTCAAATTCATGCTGATCCATGTTTCACCAATCCTTATCACATCATCTGCTGCTGAGAGGCGCCCTGCTCCATGGCCGCCTTCATCCGTTCAGCATAGTCAGGCACCATCTCCATGATCTGCGTTTGGATTTCATCGATCCGCTCCTCTTGATCACAGGTGAGCGGTATGTCCGATGTCATCGTATCGGCACAGCAGCGGTAGATCTCGATGAGCTGCTCCGGCGTGAACTGCTCTTGCTCCTGCACAAGCCCGGAGCGAAGCGCAAAATCGTGTTTTGCCGCAGCGTAGTCATTTCCGAAATAGTGTCCGAGGGTAAGACCGTCCTTGTCATATGTCCACTGCCAGGTTGTTAACTGGACGCCGTGACCGCTCTCCATGCCGCCGAGGACATATCCGTTGAAGTCCGCCAGCAGCTTATACGGCGCGTCAAGGCTTGACGCTTTCAACGGAGGCGCGTTTTCCATAAGTTTCATGTATTCGGCTGCGGTTGCGGCAACTGATGTCGCTTTTTCAAGAGCGTCGGACATTACATCTGTGGAAACATCCTCGTGCCGATACCGAGTTCCTCCATTCTTGGTGATCTCACAGAGGGGGTTGCCGTGGAAGGAGACTTGGAGCAACTCGCCATCACCGGCGTGCGTATCGAAACCCTCGTGTGCGAGAAGGATGCTCGCTTCCTGAAAGTATTTGCCTTGTATTGTGTTGTCGGTTGATTTCATAATGTACCTCCAGTCGTTTTCTCACAGAACGTAAAAAAGGCCGGTATCCATTTCTGAATACCGGCCTCAATGAAAATATAGTCACTATGTTTTGGTCTGTATCATTTTGTGATACAGACCTTTTTAGACACAAAAAGTTAACAAATTATTTTTGCGAATATGGGGCTGCGTTACGGATTTCAGCCTCTGCAAAGGGGCAAAAGAGCACAGAATTTAGTTCAAGTCCCTACCAACAGGGGAGAATAGCCAGAGTTATCTTTTTTTTGCACTTGAAAAAGCGGACACGAAAAAGCCCAGAAACCGTTGCGGTTTCTGGGCTTTCCGGCAAGTTATCTTTTTTACTTGCACAATATGGTTGCGGGAGGAGGATTTGAACCTCCGACCTTCGGGTTATGAGCCCGACGAG
>CALLZZ010000043.1 GCA_937858235.1 uncultured Clostridia bacterium | reverse complement strand
AAGCTTTTTATAAGTGTAAAATTTATTAAGTGGGTGTTCTATAGGAAGTTCACATTAATTGAGTTTGAATAACAGACAGAAAACCTCGGATGTCCATTTTACAAGGGTTTCCGAGGTTTCTTTATGCCTGTTGGATCTATTTTTTGACGGAGTATTATTTATGCGTTAATACTGAAAAACTTCTCCATATCATCTTCCACGGTGCCAATTCCTGTAATGCCGAAGTTCTCGACCAAGACCTTTGCAACATTCGGGCTGAGAAATGCTGGAAGTGTAGGACCAAGGTGGATATTCTTCACGCCAAGATATAAAAGAGCCAGAAGAACGATAACAGCTTTTTGCTCGTACCATGCGATATTATAGATAATTGGCAGATCGTTAATATCGTCAAGTCCAAAGACCTCTTTGAGTTTCAAAGCGATAACAGCAAGGGAATAGGAATCATTGCATTGACCTGCATCCAGAATACGTGGGATGCCATTGATATCGCCTAAAGACAACTTGTTATATTTATATTTTGCACAACCGGCAGTAAGGATGACAGCATCCTTTGGTAGAGCCTTAGCAAATTCTGTATAGTAGTCGCGGCTCTTTGCTCGACCATCACAGCCCGCCATAACTACAAACTTTTTGATTGCACCGCTTTTTACAGCTTCTACAACTTTATCTGCCAAAGCCAGAACCTGCGCATGGGCAAATCCGCCGATGATTTCACCGGTTTCGATTTCACTCGGAGCGACACATTTTTTTGCATGCTCAATAATCGCAGAAAAATTTTTTTGTTCGCCAATTTCTCCCGGAATATGTGTACATCCCGGATATCCCGCAGCACCGGTAGTGTAAAGTCTGTTTTTGTAACTATCCTTAGGAGGAACAATGCAGTTGGTTGTTATTAGAATAGGCCCGTTAAAGGATTCAAATTCTTCTTTTTGTTTCCACCAAGCATTCCCATAATTACCAACAAAGTTAGGATATTTTTTGAAAGCGGGATAATAATGAGCCGGCAACATCTCGGAATGTGTATACACATCCACTCCAGTTCCCTGTGTCTGCTCTAACAGCATTTCCAAATCGCGCAGGTCGTGGCCAGATACCAGAATGCCGGGGTTCTTTCTGACACCGATATTTACCTTTGTAATTTCGGGGGTTCCATAGCTGTCTGTGTTAGCCTTATCCAGCATTGCCATACCGGATACTCCGTATTTTCCTGTTTCCATTGTTAGAGCAATCAGATCTTCTACACTAAGGTTATCATTCAGCGTGGCAGCCAGTGCTTTCTGAAGAAATGCGTCAACTTCATCGTTGTCCTCCAACAACACATTTGCGTGCTTCGAGTAAGCGGAAAGTCCCTTCAAACCGTAGGTGATTAACTCGCGCAGAGAGCGAATATCCTCGTTTTCGGTAGAAAGAACACCGACAGTTCTGGCTTTTTCTTCCCAGTTTTCAGCTCCGTTCCATTTTGCGGCTTCAGGCAGAACAGTCAGATTGGTAACTTGCTTTAGCAGAACTTCCTTTTCGGTCAGTGTAGCACGGATTCTTGATTCAATGCTCTCTTTATCAAAATTTGCGTTGGTAATGGTAGTGAACAGATTCAGAGTAATCAAGTGATTGATTTTTGCAGAGACCTGTTTCCTTCCTGACGCAATGCAGTCGTAATAGCCGAAATTCCTTTTGTAACATAGACCAACAGATCCTGCATGGCCGCTACATCAGGTTTCTTTCCGCATATGCCGGACATGGTGCAGCCCTTGCACCCGGCGGTTTCCTGACACTGATAGCAAAACATTTTTTGTTCCATAATATACCTCCTAAAAACTATTAAAATTTGAAATAATGTGGTTTCTTTTTGATCAAAAAAGCATATAGACACGTTTGAATTAATCTTCCTAGGCGATTGCAGACACAGGACACGAGTCGGCGGCCTCCTGTACAGCACCTTGATTTTCAGCGTTTGCTCGTTGATACGCTTCCGCCTTTCCCTGCTCGTTCATACGGAAAACTTCGCCGCAGATCCCACAGCAAAGCCCACAGCCAATGCAGAGATCCTTATCTACTTTTGTTGCTTTCATAAAATCACCTTCTTTTGTCAATTTTGCGTTTGATTAAAATACAACTACTAAAAGCATTTTGAACGCTTCCTTCCCATATACCGCATGGGGATGGCCTGCTGGCATGACAATAGATTCTCCTTCGTGCAGCAGATATTCAACGCCATCAATCGTGATTTTTCCGATACCATCCAAGCAGGTGACGAAGGCGTCCCCACCCGATTCATGGGTGCTGATCTCTTCACCTTTTGCGAATGAGAACAGGGTAATACTTAATGCCTGGTTTTGTGTCAAAGTTTTGCTGACAATCTGCCCCTCCTGATAGGAAATTTGTTCTCTCAGCGTCAGTACTTCTGATTGAGCGATGTTTTTCATTTTTTTACTCATAGTATCTCTCCTTTTATTCCAAAATTTTACCATCCAACGAAATCGTAACAATCTGCCAAGGAATGAATTTTCCGCTTGCCTGCAACGCTTTTTTGGCAGCTAATTCTAGTCCGCCGCAGCAGGGAACTTCCATGCGTACAACCGTTACACTTTGAATATTGTTGTTTTGAATGATCTGCGTCAGCTTTTCGCTGTAGTCTATGCTGTCAAGCTTTGGGCAGCCGATAATCGTAATTTTTCCACGCATGAAATCCTCGTGCATTCTGGCATAGGCGTATGCACTGCAATCCGCTGCAATTAACAATTTTGCGCCGTCAAAATATAGTGCATTAGTCGGTACCAGTTTGATTTGGCATGGCCATTGTCCCAACTGTGATTCTGTCTGTACCCGGGCAGGAGGAGTTGTTTCTTGTGAATGTTGAATATGCTGCATTCGACTGCCGGGACAGCCTGTATGGAGAACAGCGGCATGATTGCTTTTCGCTTTTTTCCTCATATTTTCCTGCACAGCTTTTTCATCATAGGCAGCAGCTTCTCTCTCCACAAAGGAAATTGCACCTGTTGGGCAGGTTGGCAGACAATCTCCTAAACCATCACAATAATCATCTCGCAGAAGTGTTGCTTTGCCGTTTATCATGCCGATTGCACCCTCGTGACAAGCTTCGGCACACGCACCACATCCGTTACATTTTTTTTCATCTATTTGGATAATTTTTCGAATCATTTTATACTATCCTTTCTCTTGTCTTTCTGGGCATAGTATATTATAATCAAAAATAGAAATCTGTTGTTTTAACAACGAAAGGGCGAAAAATATGAAATTATCCGATATGCAGCTATTCCGTGGGTTAGAAGAAGATGACATCTCCTCACTTTTAAGCTGTTTGAATAGTGTAAAACGCAATTATAAAAAAGGAGAAGTAATTCTTTCAGAAGGGAGTATTATAGAGAATATCGGCATTGTGCTGTCAGGCATGGCAATGATATCTTGTAACGATATTTGGGGGAATACCAGCATTTTAGGAAGTGTTGCTCCTGGCTCTGTATTTGCTGAGGTATATGCCTGTATTCCGGGACAGCCGATGCTGGTTACAGTGTCTGCCGTGGAAGATACCTCTGTGTTGTTTATGAATGTGGGACGTGTTCTGACTACCTGCACAAACGCCTGCCCTTTTCATACAAACCTTGCACGAAATCTACTGACTGTCTGTGCTCATAAAAGTCTGCAACTTTCACAAAGGATTTTGCACACCAGTTCCAAATCCATACGAGGCCGATTGATGTCTTATTTTTCAGAATGCGCAAAACATGCCGGAAGCAATTCTTTTCTGATTCCATATAACCGCCAGCAATTAGCAGATTACTTGAATGTTGACCGCAGTACTATGTGCAACGAGCTTTCTAAAATGCAGAAAGATGGCATGATTGAATACAAAAAAATCGTATTTTGCTCAAAGACTGAGATTTAAGGAATGGTATGAATTTGAATAGGGATTGATTTTTTAAGCAAAATCGCTTATGATCTGAAATAGAATATAGTGCTATTATCCACAGTTACAGAGCAAGTGTTATCAACACCGATAACAAAATGATAACATTAGCCTGTATAGGCAGGATAATATGGATAAATCAAATAATCAAAAGAACTGTAAACACGACAGAGAATAATCTCTAAACAAAATTGATTAGTAATTGTCGGTGCAGAATAAAAGGAAAGGGAGTCTGGTCGGCGACAGGCAGATCGGCAGCGC
>CALLZZ010000042.1 GCA_937858235.1 uncultured Clostridia bacterium | reverse complement strand
TTTCGCGGAAATATCCCGCAATATTTTCCTTGTCTGGCTGTTTCAGCAGGCCGGAAGTCAGGGCCTCGCGCAGATCGGCGTCCGTGTGTTCCAAATCCGCAGCCAGAAACTCCGTAATGGAGCCGTTCCGGGAATCCTGACGCAGCAGGCGCTCAAAGTTCTCCCGGCTCTCTGCGCGGAAGATGGGATAGGCAAGCGCCGGATCGCGGAGCTGAACGTCGGAAGTGCCGATGTCGGTGATCTCAAAGGGCTTGTTATCCAGATATACCGTGTCGCCTACCTTGTAGGGGAGTTGGATTGTGGCGCTGTCGGGAACCGCGCGCTGTAACGCCGCCCACTGCTCGTCGGAAAGCGTTATATCCACTTCATGGGAGGCATCACTGTTTCCGATGGTTATGGTGTCGCCGATGCGGGTGATCGGCTGTCCGCTCAGATCGGGCGGCGCTGCCTGTTCTTCCTGTGTGTAAAAACGATTCTCCCGGATAAGCTGGGCAATACGCCGCTGCACCTTTGGCCAAAGCAAATCCGTCGATGTACTGCCCGAGGTCACGGGAAAGGCTGGGAGATCGTCGCCGTACTCGGTACGCAGAAAAGCCGCTGTGTCCTTGTCGCGGGCGTGTTCCCGCATATATTCGGCAACGGCGTGTTTGCTCTCGATGTCGCCGTTCCACTCCTGAAGGGCGGCGTCAATGTCAGCTTGGGCCGTACCGTGTTTTTCCGGCTTCTGCGTAGAAGATATAGAAAAAGCGGAGGGCTTTTCGCTCTCCGCTTCGTCGATTTTCTGTATTTGTTCCTGCTCTGACGGGAAGAAACTTAGCTGTAAATAAGCTCCGTCAGAATCGTTTCCTCGGCCTGAGCTTTCAGGTCGTTCATGAGGCCCACCCAGCGCATCGGATCGGACGCTTTCAGGTTTTCCGTCACGCCCGCCGATTTCATCAGCTCCGGCAGCATGCGCTCCAACCGTGCCGTCGCCGTCCGTTCGGTCTCCAACAGGTGCGGGTACAGCTTCTCCGACAGCAGCAGGCTGTTGTACAGGACCGGACGGTGCTCTTTCAGGTAATTTTTCCGCATCCTCCCGTATTTGCCGATGCTCTCCGTCAGCTCCGTGATCGTCAGGTCGGGAATCAGGTAATCTCCGTTCTGGCTGTAAGTCAAATTGTTCTCCATGTGTGGCGCTCCTTTCCGCGAGATGTTCGCGCTCGTAATTTTTGACGGTAACTTCGATTTGCCGCAGCACCCGTTCGCTTGCTTCGCTGACCGCCGTGCCGAGGGCGGCGACGGTATCCGGCGTGTTGAAATCAAAGATGCTCAGAAAATCCTCATGCTCAAAGTATTCGTCGGGGTCGAGGCCGCAGCGGGACAAAACCGCATAGGTGATGCTGACGGCTACGGCGCTTCGGAACTGCGATCCGATGTTGAACTCATCATATTCCTCCAAAAAGCTGCCGTCAACGATGTGGAGAATGTCGTATTGATGATCCTCCCAATATTCGTTTGCCAACTGTCCGGCGATCTGCTCCAACTGGTCGGCAAGGCCCTTTTCGCCGGAAATCTCATGCTCCCGTTCCAGCGCCGCCACAATCGCGTCTTCATGCTCCGGGCGGTACTCCCAAAGGAACGGACGGCGGGAATCGTCTCGGCTTCCCGTGTCGGAAACATCAAAGACATACCGGATTCCAGGCCTGTCGCCGGATGCGTCGATGAGCGCGATCCCCTTGCTGCCGCGCCGGATATACCGGCGCATTTTTTCGTTCCAGACCTCATACCCGGCGCAGGCCGTCGCGTCGGGACGCTGGGCGTAGATCATGAGCTGCTCGTGATACGGGTACTTGTAGAGCCACGCGGCGGTTTTTAGAAAATCCGTCCAGCTTTCATGATTGGCGGTGATCTGCGTCGCCGCATGATCTGCCATCTGTGCCAGAGCCTGCACATTACTCGGCATAGTAAAAAATCCTCCTTTCGGTCTTTTGGGTAAAAAAAGAACAGCCCGAAGGCTGCTCTTTGTGTTTAGGTAATATGATTTTTATTTGTTCAATAGATCGTAATTGTCGAGTTCTCAGTGTTCTTAACGGGAATCCGATCCATATTTTGATGTGTATTTTTTATCCTTCCAGTACCACCATTTCAACTTTTCCGGATCATGTATTTTGTTTTCGGAATAGTAAACGGCAAGTCTGAAGACATAGAGTTGGCATCTATCTTCCTGAAAGCCTTTATAAAGGCAGTCTTTTAGATAAATATCTTCCGGGTTCTGCCCAACCAGCGATGCAACGCTGTCATACCCTATATTTATCAAATCTTGCTCAATGTTCTTACCGATGCCTGGAATCTGTCTTAAATCGTTCATTGCCGTTTCCTCAATGACTTGCTTTCAGCTTTGCAATTCTGTCAGCCAGGTCATTTTGAAATGCCTCGTCGCTTAATGACGGGTCTTTCGCATCATAAAATAATTGACATGGCATCTCGGAACATTGCCCGCAATGCAAGAACTTTTTATCCAGAACGCAGCAGGAATAAAACGGACAGCAATCCAATCCGATTTCAGCAATCCATGACGGCTTTCCCTGTAATTTCTCACATCCTGGACAGGGTTGCTGATACTGTGGACATTTTTCACAAAGCATCCCACAAGAGGAAATATCCATTATATTTGCCTTCCTTTTATAATCAGCAATTTGTTCCTCGTTTGCCTATCAGTATACCCCACATTCAGGAAAATGTCACCAAAGATTTAAGACTGTGATTCAGTCTCCACGTTAAAATCCGGGAACAGGTCAAGCGAGGCGTATTCCTCATCGCTCATATTCCGGAGCTTTCCCAGCACAGAATCCGTCAGCGTCAGAAGATCCGTTTCCTCCGCGCCGAGATAGCCACGCATCTGCGTCAGTTCCGCAATCAGGCCCTCCCGCGTTCCGGTATCGTAGATGCACATCAGGTTGATTTCATCATTGGTAAACATATCACCGCTCCATTTCCGCGCCTCTGTCGGGCGCTGTTTTTTTGTGTTCCCGGCTGACCGGCTGATTTCTGAGCCGTTCCACGACGGACTTTTTCTTTTCGTCGTCTTCCCGCCGAGACGCCTCGGCAAGCTCCAGAAGGGAGATCGGCTGACCGGTTTTGGACTGCTGTTCCAGCTCCGCGACGGTGGGATTTTTTCCGTTGTCGATGATGCCGTCGATCATGTCGTAATCGTCCTCCATCGACATTTCCGCGCTTTTCAGGTAATTTTCCGGTTTCAGAAAGGCCGGGATCTCCTGAAAACCAAAGCTGTCCACATAATGCCAGGATACAACGCCGTTCTGCTTTAAGGCAACGATGTCGCTGACGGACAGGCTCGGCCTGTGATAATCGGCGGGATGATCGTTGTTGAATCTGTCCCACAAAACGGCCAGTCTTTCCTCCGTATCACCCTTATCCGTGAGCGGCGCGGTGTAAGCGAGGTCGTAGTTGCCGCGATCCACCGAAACGCCTTTGGATTCCAGCCAACTGAGCGGCTCAAAGCGGATGTCCCGCAGTTCGTCGCCGTCCTTCACCTAATAAATGGCGAACGCGTCCTGAGAGGTTTTCAGAAAAGCGGCTTCCCGCTGCTCCTGATGCTTCATCCGGTCCTCTATAGCGGATGAAAACTCCCGGCTTTCTTCCCATTCCTCGCGGCGCACGGCGAACAGGCCGCTGTAGGCCTGAATCTCATCCGGGTCGAATGCCATGCTTGCGCAGCCGTCCTCAATCATGTAAACGGTGAGGTCCTGCTCGAAAAGTTCCAGCGCCCGGTCTTTGGAGAGGGGCAGCAGGTCGCCGTCCAGATACCCGCAGGCTTCCAGATCGGCCATGGTCAGGTCCGAATCCGGCATGGGGTATTCGTCGAGCGCCAAATCCGGCGCGTCCGGCAGCATACCGACTTCTTTTGAAGATGTAGGGGCATCTTGTGCCTCCGGCACGGGATTCTGATGATCACCCATGCTTATGTGATTTTTACGGATATATTCCTGTACGTCCTGCTCATGCACGGCGGCAATCTGATTCAAAACGTCAAGCGACACCTTTTCCGAGGCCGCTGGGGTCAGGTGTTCAAGGGCAAGCGCCTGTTGGTAAGCAGTGGGGATAGAGCTGACGCCCTCGTCGGCAAACCCGTTTGCCGTTTCCCGCAGGCTCTCCTTATCGTAAAGGGTATAGCCGTATCCGTCCTC
>CALLZZ010000041.1 GCA_937858235.1 uncultured Clostridia bacterium | reverse complement strand
AAACTAATTCGCCTTAATCTGCCACGTAGGGCAGCAGTGCGATCTGACGTGCGCGTTTAATGGCGATGGTCAGCTGACGCTGATGCATGGCACAAGTACCGGTAGTACGGCGGGGCAGAATCTTACCGCGCTCGGAAATGTAGCGGCGCAGTTTGGTAGTATCCTTATAATCGATCTGCTGGACCTTGTCCACGCAGAAGGAACAAACCTTTCTGCGCTTACGGCCACGAGGACCTCTATCATAAGCCATAACAGAAACCTCCTTCTAGAGAGTATGGGATCAAACAATCCGTTTAGAACGGCAGTTCGCCGTCATCATCACTGAGTTCCGCAAACCCATTGACGGGGCCACCGGATGCGGGGGCACCGAAGTTTTCGGGGGGCGCGTAGCTGCTGGGAGCCGCGGGAGCCGCGCCATAAGGGTCGTAACCGCCCTGAGCAGCGCCATAGGGGGCGTCGGAGGACTGGCTATCTCGGCGGGAATCGCCAAAGTAGATATTGTTGGCTACTACCTCAGCCGCTATACGGCGATTGCCGTCCCGGTCGGTGTAGTCACGCATCTGCAGACGGCCTTCCACCACCGCCATGCGGCCCTTGTTAAAGTAACGGGAGACAAATTCTGCCGTACCCCGCCAGGCCACAATGTTGATAAAATCCGCGTTGTTGGCACCGGGGTCCTTACTTTTAAAGTCCCGATCCACCGCCAGCCGGAAGGATGCCACGGGAGTCCCCTGCTGCGTGTGGCGCAGCTCGGGATCCGCTACCAAGCGACCCTGCAGGAATATCTTATTAAGCACGCTTGCGCCTCCTTATTCGGGCTGTTCGACTACGATTGCACGGATAATGCCATCCGTAATGTTGTAGATACGAGTCAGCTCTGCGGGGAAGTCGGTCTTGGATTCAAAGGTCATCAGAACATAGTAACCTTCGTTCTGATGGTTGATGGGATAGGCCAGACGGCGCTTGCCCCATTCGTTTACCTCACCCATGGTTGCGTTTTGCTCCACCAGAGTCTTGAACTTTTCTACCAGGGCAGTGATTGCCTCCTCCGTCAGTGCGAAGTCGATGACGAAAATTGTTTCGTACTTACCACTGAGTTTTGCCATTATATTTGCACCTCCTTATGGACATATGGCCTCTGCACACCTTGGCAGAGGCAAGGATCGACTGTGTATACTTACACACTAAATTATTATACCTGTTTTTCTCAAAAAGTCAAGGAATATGTTAAATTTCTCAACCTCTGACCGTTTTTCTAGCGTAGACTCTGAAAAAACGGCACCTTAGGCAGCACCCGCAGCAACAGGGCACCCAAAACGCAGCAAGCAATCGCTTCGCCAGCTCCTACGGTAACAGCGTTCCAAATCCAGGCAGGGAGAAAACCGGAACCAAATCCCGTCTCGAACCAGGCAATTTCCGCCCCCACGATCACCATATTGCAGACAATGGGTGGGATGGGTGCCATCCAACGCTTGGGCATCCGGGCCGTCCACAGTGCTGCCAAGAGGGTGGCCAGGGTGCCGAAAACCCAGTCCAGCACATAGGGTGATCCCAACAAGTTGGAGAGAAAGCAGCCCAGGGTGAGTCCGACCACCGCCTCGGGGCAGAACCAGGCCAGGACAGTCAGGGCTTCCGCCAGGCGGAGCTGTACCGGTCCATAGGATAGAACGGGCAGGGTTAGCGTCAGTACGACGTACAGCGCCGCGATGGCAGCTGTCAAGCAAAGACTGCGGGTAAGAGTACGATACTTCATCATATTTTAGTTATCCTCCATTTTCGTGTTTAGAGTATGGGGCATATCTGTCGTTGCTCCATACAGCGGCGAACCATTTTCGATTTGCCGGTTGGACCGGGTGTGGAAACCAGTCGCTTTTTATTTTAGGGCAAACATTGAAATTTTTCAACCCGTTTCCCCATCTAAACAGTTGCAAAAGACAGATATATTTTAAAAGCAAAGCTGTTCCTATAAATCCCGCTCTACTCCCCGCACTCCGAAGACTCCTCCCTCGACGTCCAAAAGATCAAGAAGGATCATTCCTTCTATCGAAACAAGGACGGCACCCTGGTCATTGCCTTTGACGAGCACGAAGTCACCCCCGGCTCTCTATGGGCGCACAGAACTTGCCATCGACAACGATGCAATTTCCTCCATCTTAAAGTAGCGCACTGTGAAACACCCTCTAACACGAACAGCGGACGTCTCTCATCAGACGTCCGCTGTTTTCTATGTATCGTTCCCCTCCTTATAGCCATGGCTCCACGGCGCCTAATACGATCAACAACCCACCGGAAAGCATCGGCGCATACCGGCTGATCCAGGTGCCTGCGGTTCTGCGGCCCAATCCACAGCCAAGAATCATAGAACCAATGGTAATGAGAAAATTGCACAGGGCTGCCAGCCTAGGGTCTAAGCCCGCCAAACCTGCGCCAACCCCCATCCCCATATTGTTCACCGCAAGGGCTAGGGCGACTGCACTGCACTCCGCCAGGGTTGCAGGAATCGCTGTCTGACAAACTTCCTTTTCCCGCAGTCCATCAATGACCATCCAGATCCCGATGAGGATGAGCAATACGCCACCCGCTTCTTTTGCGGTCTGAGCCGCCATCAATTCTGCGGTATAGCCTCCCAGCACCAGAGCCAGCCAGGTAGCGACAGTGGTAATAGCAGCGATGATCAACACTGCAAGGGTAGTGAACCGGCGCTGCCGCAGTCCCCAGCTCATCGCCAACAATACAGTATCCAGATTAGCAGAGAGGAGAAAGAGCAACAAGGGTATGATTTGTCCCATAATGTACCTCCTGTGAGAAGCCTTCGTGTCTACTCCGTCAACCTGCGCGGGCTTCCACAATAACAGCCTATGCCCGACTGCACAGAGAGGTGAAATATGGGGAAAGCAACCGTTTTCACCGCCGCCGGAATATGCTATACTGAGCAGGAAGTAAAAATGGGAACAAATTTCAGGAGGTTTTGTAAGTTATGTCCGCCAAAGAAGAATTTATTGAAGTTTATCAGGCTCACATCACCCGTCCTGGCGGGGATGCCATGCTGGAATACCTGGAGCACAAAAGTGATTTTTTCACTGCCCCCTCCTCCACCCGTTTTCACGGCTGCTATGAGGGCGGCCTGTGCGAGCACAGCCTCAATGTCTACTACTGCCTGACGGACTATCTGGCTCGGGAGCGGGTTCAGGAGCTGTACGGTCTGGAGCCCTCTGAGGAGACCGTAGCCATTGTGGCGCTGCTCCACGACCTGTGCAAGATCGGCTGCTACCACCCTGGCACCCGGAACGTCAAAGGCCCCGACGGTAAATGGAGTCAGGTACCTACCTACCAATTTGATGACCCTATGCCCTACGGCCACGGGGAGAAGAGCGTTTATATTGTCAACGGCTACCTACGGCTGAGCCGGGAGGAAGCCTTCGCCATCCGATACCACATGGGTTTTTCCGGAGACGACGACAAGCGCAACATCGGGAAGGCATTCCAACTGTACCCGCTGGCTTTTGCTCTGAGCGTGGCGGACTGTGAGGCCACCTACTTCCTGGAGGGGAACCACTGACCCGCCCTTTGCAATCCGCCATAAAATGCTTTTCAAGGGGATAAAAAACCGTTATAATAGAATTTTAATCTGAAATTATTTGAAATAAAGGAGTGTATGCCAATGGAGAACATCGCATTACATGAAGACCGCATCGGCGGCGAGCATATTTTCAGCGGCCGGGTTGTAAACCTGAAGGTAGATCAGATCCGCCTGCCCAACGGCCACACCAGCATTCGGGAAGTCATCGAGCATCCCGGCGGCGTCACCGTGGCTGCGCTCACCGACCGGGACGAACTGCTGATGGTACGGCAGTTCCGTTATCCCTTCCAGAACGTTCTGCTGGAGCTTCCGGCAGGGAAGCTGGAGCCCGGCGAAACCCCTCTGGAAGCCGTTAAACGGGAGCAGATGGAGGAAACTGGTACCCGAGCTGAAGCGTACGTCTCCCTGGGCCGCTCCTACGCCACCCCCGCCTACTGTACGGAACAGATTCACATCTGGGCCTGCCGGATCACCAGCACTGGGGAACAGCGCCTGGATCCAGACGAATTCCTGGAACTGGAAGCCGTCCCCCTGGAACAGGCAGTAGAACTGGTTCTGAGCAATCAAATTCCCGATGCCAAAACACAAATCGGTATTTTAAAGACATATGCATTGGTGAAAGGTGGCAAACTGTAAGCAGCTCATTACAAAGGAGTTGCCACCACTATGTATTACGCCCAACGGCAGATTGCCGCTCTGCTGATCCTCTCCCTCACCGCTTTCCTCTGTGTTACGGTGATCTGTATGGCGCCTCACCCAGGAGTCACCGACACGCTGGGGCTTGACGACGCTTTGGTTCTGCTCTCAGACGGCATCGGTCAGACCCGTTCGGATCCGGAACCGATTACTACAGGTGCAGATGCCACCGAAACGCCTCTGATCACCGCCGTACAGATTGCTGTAGATCATACAGCCGGCGTTGTCCTCGATACCCAGGGCGTTGCCATCTACCCGATCCCCCTTACGGTAACCGCTGCCGATTTCTCCCCCTACCGCAGAGCTGATGCCGGTAACATAACCGACGGCGCTGCGATCACCTATTCTACCCTGATCCCGCTACAGGTCACCGGACTCAAATCCGGCCCTGAACACAGCCAAGAAAACTATCAGGTGCTGGAGGGGGTTATGAATCTGGTGGCCTCCTTCACCGTAAAACAGGCGGCAGACTACGCAGATGTGATGTTTAAGGTCATCCTCCCCCCGGGAACCTATGACATGAGCTACTACAATCCACAGCGTGCTGCCAGCCAGTGCCTGCACATCTACCGGAATACCTGGCTGTCCATGAAAGGGGTTACCATTCGAAAGGCGGACACCGTAAACGGCGCTATGCTTCGGAACTGCCTGGGCGGCTCCGGTGCCTCCGGCTACGGCACCAGTGGGAATCTGATTCTGGAGGGTGGCACTTGGGACGTTCAGATGGAACTGTTCCGTTCCGACTCCACCACTGACCGGTTCTCCACCCTCCGACTGGGGCACGGCGAGAACATCCTTCTGAACGGAGTTACCTGCCGCGGCTCGATCAACGGTCATCATCTGGAGTTGTGTGGGATCAAAGGGTGCTCCGTGGTGAACTGCACCTTTGAGGGGTATCTGAACACCGCTTATCGCGGTAGCAACGACTACAAGGAGGCCATTCAGATCGATATAGTGAACAACGATGCCATTGCGCCCGCCTTTGGCTGCTACGACGACTCTGTTTCCGGAAATGTAGTGGTCTACGGCAACACATTTCAGGATCTCTGCCGGGGCGTGGGTGGGCACAATGCAGTCTACGGGGTCTACTACTCCAACGTAGTGGTGCAGAACAATACGTTCTCGTACCTCACCGGCGAAGCCTTCTATGGTATGAACTATGCCAACATCCTCATCTCTGACAATACCCTTCGTCAGGTAGGTGCTGGCATCATACTGTATGCGCTGACCCCGTCGGCAGACAACAATTTCTTCTTAACCTGTGGACAAACCCTCCCTACCCTCACCGAAATTCAGCACAAGGACGCCCGCATCACCATCTCCGGTAACGACATCCATGTCTCCCCCCTCTCCCCCCTGAATTACGGCTGTGGTGTAATGGTCTATGGCTGCCCCTACTCCGGCACTCTCTGCGCCGCCCACTACCGCAACGCTACCTTCTGGGTTCGAGGTGTCACCATCTCTGGCAATCTGATCCGATCTGCACGGGACGCGGGAATCTACCTCAACTGCGCCGATAACGCCGTGGTCTGTGGGAACCGTATCGGCACCGTTAAAAAAGGCAGTTCTTTTGACGGCTACGGCATCCGTCTCCAGCGCAGCCGTCCTACCGTTACCGTTATTGATAATCAAGTGGGATATTCCGTCCTGCTCCTCCGGCGGCAGCCCGTCTCCTATCAAATCTGCTCCGTTGAGCCGGAACAGGAGTCATAAAATCAAAAAAAAATAAAAAATCCCTGCCGTTTTTTCACGGCAGGGATTGTCAACGACAAAATTCTCTGTTATAATAGGCTTGCGCTGTAGAGATATAAATGCGTTTGAGCACCTTCCGCAAACAAGGCTTTCCTTGTTTGCGGTTTTTTTTGCGTTATGGAGTTGTTTGCTATGTGGAACTATCTTTGGCCCCTGCTCTTAGTGGTCGGGGCGAACACCTTATACAATATTTTCGCCAAGGGCACGGCGGAAAATGTCCAGCCCTTCGCTACCCTCACCGTGACTTATCTCACCGCGGCACTGGTATGCCTGGCGCTGTTTTTCGTCACCAGTGAGTCCAAACAGTTTTTCTCCCAGCTGCGCAACTTGAACTGGAACACCTTCGCACTCAGCGCCTCCATCATCGGGGTGGAGTTCGGCTATATTCAGTTCTATCGTGCCGGCTGGACCATCAGCACAGGGCCTATGGTTGCTAACACTGCCCTGGCCTGCGTCCTGCTGATCTTAGGTGTGCTGCTTTACAAAGAGGTACTTCATCTGAACCAGCTTCTTGGAATGCTCCTGTGCGTAGCAGGGCTGGTGCTGATCAACCATTAACCTCAGTCGAAGGCAAAGGCCAGGTAGCCATCCCGGTGCCCCGCCCAGCGGGCTTGAGCCTGAGGCTCCAGCCACTTGATCACGCCGAATGGTTTTCCTTCCTCTGCTTCCAGGGGAACCGAGGTGCGCACCAATGCCCGCTCCTGCCCCAAGGTACGGAGCAGCGCCTGGGCTGCTGGCTCCGGCTCTCTTGCCAACAGCTCTTTGACCATAACACTTCCGCTCCAACAGTCTACTGCGGCAATTCCGTCGCCCACCCGATACAGACCTCCACCGCTGCTCTGACAGAGACATTCCTGCCAGGCAGCGTTTTTTTTCGGGTATCGAATCCACCGTCTGCCCTGAAGGAATCGGCTGCGGATTCTCTGATACTCCTCCAGGGAACAAGGGGTAACTGGCAGCAAGGCGTCAGAACTTACTCCCCGGGAAATCACCTGCTCCCGGTTGGAAAAACCTACCTCGTAGCCCAGGGCCTGGTAGAACCGGAACAGGGACTCCTCGCCCGGCACCATGACGACTCCGCACGTTCTCATCTGTGCCGCCTGTTCCTCGGCATAGGCCAGCAGCCGGCACCCGTATCCATGCCCCTGATGCTCCGGATGGGTACAAAACGCGTAGACATAGCAAATGGGTATCTCTGCCCCGTCCGGCAGCAAGATTTCCTGGGAAAAGGTCAGCAGCATGGAGACGATTTCTCCGCCGGTTTCCAGCACCAACGCCTGTCCGGGGGTGTAGCTACGGTCAAAAAAACGGTTTACATAGCTGGCATCGTCCTGAAAACAGATCTGCCACAGCTCTTTTAGCCGCGTTTCCTCTCCGGGCACCGCCAAGCGCAGGGTCTCCAATGCGCTCACAGCGTTTCTCCTACCTTCAGTTCCGCCACATACTTCTCCAGTAGCAGATCCGGGTGATAGCTGAGTTTGGCTTTGCGCAGATTCTCTTCCCCCATATCATCCTCTCGGTTCAGGTAGATGATCTCGGGGTGGTGATCCCGCACCCACCGGGCAAACTCCCGATTGATCATGGGATATGCGCCCTGAATGTCGGCGTAGGCTTTTTCGAAGAATACATCGTAGGTGTCTCCTCCCAGTGTTTTTCCCATGGTGAAGGCCACCAGCTTCCCGTTCCCGCGCAGGGCTAACCCCTCCAGCCCCAGCTCCTGCTGGTGCCTGAGGCAACGCCGCAGGGCTTCACACCCCTCCTGGGCGTTCCAATCCTCGTGACCGGCCGCAGCCACTGCTGCCTCCCAGTCCTCGTTCAGGGCGATGCACTCCTTTAAATTCTCCGGATCGATCTCCTCGGTGCTCCAACCCGGGTAGTGCTCCTCAAACCGATGGATATGGTTCCGCTTCGCATGAAGCTTCTTTCCGGTGAGCTCTGCCAACCGGTTAATATCGTAACAGTAATCGAACCCGTCCCGAACCAACGTGTACTCAAATTTTCCCGGGAAAAGTCTCTCCAACCGTGCCTTCTCTCCCTCCGTCAGGGAGTACAGGGACAGCCGATTTCCAAAGGTCGCTGCATCCTCCTCCAAGGCTCGCAGCATGGGACAGATGTCCCCCTGTCCTGCCGGCCAGAAATACCGGGAATCGTTACAGCGCACGGTCAGGTACCCTGCGTACTCCCCAATCTTCTCCCGGAACGCGTCCCGCCAGGCAAAAATATTGGTAAATGCGTATTCACAGCATCGGTATCCGGAGGACATAAAATAAGAGTCTACTCGCTCCCGATCCGAAAGCTCTGGTGTCTTAAATTGGATCATAAAATTGTGCTTGCCTTTCTATCCGAATTGCCATTGTAAATTTCCCTCCGGCGCTGCCGATACCGTGCTTCCTGCCTTTGGGATATGGGTCTGATTTCGAACCCGATGCCTATTATACCGTCCTGGTCAAGGGATGTAAACCGCCCACTAAAAATCCAAGGTTT
>CALLZZ010000040.1 GCA_937858235.1 uncultured Clostridia bacterium | reverse complement strand
CAGACCAATAAGCTAACTGAAGATGAGTTTAAAGCTTGGGCGGATGTGGCTTCTAAGGCACGGCAGGAGTACAAGCGGGGGAAAATTAGTGGTGAGGAAATGCTGGCGAGGGTACGATTAGATTAATGGCAGAAAAAGAACAGGGACAGAATGTTCTGTACGGGCCTTCGCCTCAATGTTGAGTTATAATCTCTATTTCGTATTTTATCCAACAAAACAGAACTTTCCGTTGACAAATCGGGGTCAGATGCGTTAGACTGACTCTAAGGTCGGATATATCCGACCTTAGAGAGAAGGATTGAATATGGAAAATTTGAAATTATTTGATGCCGAATACCGTTTTATGAACGTTTTATGGGAGCATGAACCGGTGAACTCTACCGAGCTTGTACGGCTTTGTCTCGACCGTTTCGAGTGGAAGAAATCCACCACGTATTCTATGATCAAAAGACTCAGTGAGCGCAGTGTTCTGAAAAACGAAAATGCTATTGTGATGGCTTTGGTAAAAAAAGAAGATGTACAAAAATACGAGAGCGAAGTTTTGCTTGAAAAGACTTTTGACAACTCGCTGCCAGTGTTTCTAACAGCTTTTTTGCGAGATAAAAAACTCTCTAAAAGCGAATCTGAAAAGCTCAAAAAAATGATTGAGGAGGCTACAAAATGATCAATTTGTTTATTGCCATTCTCAACATGAGCCTTATCGCATCTTTTGTTGCGCTGGGTGTTATTTTAATTCGCATTCCACTGAAAAAGGCACCAAAGGTTTTTTCTTATGCTCTTTGGGCAGTCGTTCTTTTCAAATTGCTTTGCCCTTTTACGATTGAAACGACGTTGTCCCTTGTCCCTGTGAAAGCCGAGCCTGTACCGCAGAATATCATATATTCTCAAACTCCGTCCATCGACAGCGGTATTTCATTTGTGGATAATTCCATAAATCGGGCGATTAAAAATACTGTTCCTCCTGCAAACCCTGCTACAAGCATAAACCCAATGCAGATTATTTTGTTTGCTCTCTCTTGCATATGGCTTGCAGGTATCGCGGTGCTGCTTTTGTATTCCCTTGTATCCTACTTTCGTTTGAAATACCGTGTGCGTATGGTAATTCCCGTGCGGGAAAATATTTATGAAACTGACCGGATAAAAACAGCCTTTGTGTTGGGTTTTGTGCATCCGAAAATTTATGTGCCTGTCGGTCTTTCCGAGCAGGAGATTGACTATATCTTAAAGCACGAGCAAACGCATATCAGACGGCGCGATTATCTTATCAAGCCGCTTGCTTTTATTGCGGTTTGTGTCCATTGGTTTAATCCTGTAATATGGTTTTCATATTATCTTGCCATGCGTGATATGGAGCTTTCCTGCGATGAGAGTGTTCTAAAGCATTATGGCAGTGACATTCGCCGTGATTACTCCAACTCGCTGCTGTCACTTTCGGTAAAGCAAAGCGGTCTGATCTCTCCGCTTGCTTTTGTTGAAACCGGAGTGAAAGACAGAATCAAAAATGTGCTGAACTATAAAAAGCCCGCCGTTTGGATAAGCGCTGCGGCAATTACGGCGGTTGTTGTGGCGGCGGTTTTATTACTCCCCAATGCTGTGCAGGACCCAAAGGATATTTCTGATGAACAAATCATTGAAGCGATAAAAAATACCGCCTACTTTTGTTATGGCGAGTTATCGGGAGGATTTTCCGATGTCAGTCAAATCCCTGTCGGCAATCTCTTTAATTTATATGCCTCCACAAAAGAAGTGCAGGATAAGATGAATGCCCTGACATCGTCGGAACATTATGCCGAAATCCCGATGACAGATTTCAAGGCCTTTGTGCAGAAGTCTTTCGGCAATTATCAATTTGCTCCCGAACAGTTTGAAGAACAGCTTTCGGGCAGGGTGCGTTTTAACAGCACGGATACCGAAAAGAAAGTGATTATGCTTGCCGGAATAAACGGCGGCGTTCTTTGGCCCGGTGCGGTGCCATACGGCATTACTTTAGAGAATGTTGCAAAAGACCACGGCAGGATAAAGGTTACGGCAACAATCCACACCACGTATGATAATGTAAACATTGACGGTTATTATAAGGTGGAAATGCAACTTTTAGAAACAAAAGATGGATACAACTATGTGTCATACATAAGAAATGAACTGTCAGATGAACTGTCAGAAAATATCACGCTCGAATACTCCGATGAGAGCGGAGTCTATACGGAGAATTATATTAAGAAGACTACAGGTGATTCGGTGACATTGCTTACTGAAGACGGCAAAGAAATTATTTCCGGCGAGGATGTTATCCCTTTGCCTTATGTCTATGCGGTAAAAATAAACGGCAAATACGATCTGCGAGACAAGGTGACTCATGCAAAGGTGTCAAACATTTCTTACGACGAAATTTTCTGTGAAAAATACCCTGACGGAAGGCTTTCCACAAGAATCATGAAAGGCCGGGCAGGCAAATACTGGGGACTTATCAGCGCAGACGGGAAAACCCTCACAAATCCGCAAAACCAAACCTTTGAGGACATTCAGATTGCAACCTACGAAGAGGTGTGGCCAATCATTCCCGTGATAGAAGACGGCAAATACGGTGCGATAGATTACAAGGGCAAAGTGGTTATAAAGGCTGAATGGGGTTACCTTGCAATGGATGTCTACAATATTCCTAATACGGTCTTTGTTTTTGACGGCAGCAAATGGGGTGGCATAAAGCTTGATAAAAACTTACTGGCCTCAGCCGTTGATTATAGTTTGACACCGCCGGAGTGGTTTGTTGAGAATTATAAGCAGACGCTTTTGGCCCAAGCCTCGGTAGATAGTGCGCAGCTTGCAAGTATGTTCGATTTTGCGATCAAATATCGTTTTGATTATATACCGTTTTTTGCCGAAGGCAATGCGCCACAAAGCAGCGGTGCGTACCTTTTTTATGCTTTTGCAATCAATTTGGACAATTGGGGCACCGACAAAGGCACAATGTCAAAGACGTATGTTGAAAACGTTATTAAGACACACTTTGAAGCAAAAACCATCGTTCACGAAGCCTTGAGTAAGGGGTGGAATTTTGATGGAGAAAACTACACCGCTGTCCCATCGGGTATTAGAGATAAACCTATTTATGTGCTTACAGGTCTTAAGGTAAGCGTCAAAGACGGGAAAACTGTTTATGAAGTCGCGTTGGATTATTGCAACTTGGCAAACGGAAATATAGCAAGTGACGGAGATATGGTAAAGATCAGGGAGGAAATATCGAACGGCGATTATTCTTCTCTGGTTTCATTGCAGAGGGAGACCTTTACATATTATCTGGGCGATAACGGTGAGCCAGTATTTATCGCGCACGTAATGACCGACCGCCCTGAAATGAAATGGTATTATCAAATGTTCAGAAATGACGCTGCCTTTAGGATTCTTGGCAGCAAATCAGGCGACATTACCGACGACCAGATGGCAACCTATGCAATTTTGAAAATGGATCATTACAGCTACGAAGACGGCAATACCAAAGAAGAATATAACGCCATTACTCAAAAACACTTCGGTCGGAATATTGCAAATTTCAACAATGGTTCAACTGAAACAATACCGGGCACAAATAAAATCCGGGCGACAGGCTGGAGCTATAACAACGGCATGTATGTGATTGTAAAGGATATCCGGGATAACGGCGATGGCAGTATGACAGGCGATTTTTACTGCGTAGATATTTCCGATTCCCATTGGACAGGTAAAACCGGAGAGTTTGAAGAAGCGGAAAGCGCATTGTTAAATGGCGATATTTCTTCTTTTGCTGACTGCGATATCAGTATTAAGAGGGTTGTTTTTGAAGTAAAAACAGAAAACGGAAAGCAGTACTTTAAGTACCGCAGCGTAAAAAATCTTGAAGAAAATGTAAAATCAATCGTTTTGTACAGTAAGTAATTCATGCAATCAGAGTGGCCGCTATTGTTCTAAAAGAGGCTAAATACCCGCGAAAACAAACTGTTTTTGCGGGTATTTAGCTGAATTGGTGGAGACTGCTCTGGGTCGAACGGATATCAAGCCATATGACCGCAGGAGAGGAATTTTGGTTGGGCAGAAAATTTACTCTCTCGGGAGCGTGGAGTGCTCACAATACTCCATCAAACAAAAGCAGACGACCAGCCATATTATCTTGGCTGGCCGTTTACTTTTCTTGTTGCCCCATACCGGTTACCCCTCGGTTCAGTAATTGTCCCTATGGGTGATAACCCTTGTGTTTACTGGGTTTGACATGGTAGCAACACCGGAAAACTCTGCTACCGGCGCTGCTACAGCTGCTACTGAAAATCTCAATATGAAGGGAGGAAAAGTATATGAACCATATCAGAGTGATTGGCATGGTGGATGCCGAGAGCGAAATCACAAAACACAGCAGCCCATCAGATTTTAGCGATGACCTATATGACGGAATGTCGCTATACCGCCGCAAGGATATGAAACCGGTAGTGCTTTTCATGAGCAAAAACGCCGAGCCTGCCCGGTGGAAGGTCTTGGACGGAGCATCCGAGTTCTACTTCCGCTCATTCTCAGAAGCTGCAAACTTCTGCCAAATGCGCGGATACATCTTCATGAAGGGAGGAAAACAGCATGA
>CALLZZ010000039.1 GCA_937858235.1 uncultured Clostridia bacterium | reverse complement strand
TTTTATGATGGTTTCAAGCTCGGCTGTAATTAACTGAAGATAAATCCTCAAATTTTTCTCCACTCTTGGATTGGGATTGACAATGATTTCTTTTTCCAGCACTCTATTGACTAGGTACTCCTGTTTTGTCAATCCAGATACCGCTACTCGCATATCCAACTGAGCGGCTTCCTGTGGTGACATACGAAAGGCGACGGTTTTGCTTCTCCATCTGTTGTGTATATCCATATTTTTTGCAGACATCATTCATCCTCCATGGTAAGTTTATTTGCAATTTCCTGCTGCTTTGAGGGAAATAGGTGTGCATACCGATAGGTAATATCAATGCTTTCATGTCCAACCCGATCGGCAATTGCCACTGCACTAAAGCCCATATCAATCAAAAGTGAAATATGCCAATGTCGCAATCCTTGGGTTTTGATGCGCTTTACACCTGTAGCCTTAGCACCTCTATCCATTTCATGATGAAGATAGCTTTTTGATATAGGGAAAATCCGCTGTTCATCTTGTACCTCATAAATAGAATTAAGATATTCGTTCATTTCCTCACAGAGGAAGTCCGGCATGGTAATGATACGATTGCTTTTTTCCGTTTTGGGTGACGTCACTACATCCTCCATCTCTATTCTTTGATAAGACTTGCTAACTTTGACTGTTTTGTTTTTGAAATCAAAGTCCGCAGGAGTAAGTGCCAGCAGTTCCCCCAATCGTAAACCACACCAATACAGCATTTGAAACGCATAGTAGGAAATTGGTTTGTCCATCATGGAATCGGCAAACTTGAGATATTCCTCTTTTGTCCAAAACTCAATCTCTTTGTTCCGTTCCTTTCCCATGTTCCCTGCTTTTTGAGCGGGGTTTGCCGATAAATCGTAATGCCTAACCGCATAATTGAAAAGGGCAGATAATTGATTATGTAGTGTCTTGAGGTACACCGGAGAATACGGCCCACCACTTTCGTTACGATAATTTATCATCACATTTTGCCACTGGATGACATCAGTCGTCTTGATATCATTTATCCGCTTGTCCTTAGAATAGGGCAAAATTTTCTGATCAATGATACTTTCTTTGGTTAGCCATGTATTGCGCTTTAAACGATTTCTCATATCATTGCAGTATATCTTAACAAAACTGCCAAAGTTCATATTGAGGTCAGCAGTCTTTTGCTGCAAGAAATCTCGCTCCCACGCCAAAGCTTCTTTTTTGGTGGCAAATCCACGCTTCATCTTTTTGGTTTGCTTCCCCTGCCAATCCTTAAAATAAAAAGCAGCGAACCAAGTACCCTTTGCTTCGTCTTTATATACCGGCATTTGCTCCCTCCTTATGGGTTCCATAGAACTTCTTTTCAAAGAAATTCCGATTCACCTTACCTGCGATTGTCATAAATCCATTGCTTTTAAGCTCATCGTTCAACTGTCGAACAACCTTATAAGCCAATGATTTTGACACATCTAATTCTCTTGCCACTTCTTCCGAAGTGATAAATCTTTTATCTGTCATTGGCGCACCTCCCTGTCTTTATCGTTTAGATACTTTTGTATCTATCGTATCTATAATATATCAGATACAGAAGTATCTGTCAAGTATTTTATTTACATCCATCATTTCTTGTGATACAATAGTATCGCAAAGGTGGTGCATTGCATGACGATTGGCGAAAAAATAAGTTTCTTCCGCAATAACAATAATTTGACCCAAAAGAAGTTAGCTGAATTGTCTGGTATCAGTGAAATTTCTATTCGTAAATATGAAGCAGGGGAACGCAATCCAAAAAAAGAGCAAGTCTTAAAACTCGCTCGTGCTCTAAATATGAATCCCTCATTTTTTTATGAAGAAGAACTCCGAACCGTTGATTTCGAAACAGTCGGAGATTTTATGGCTGTGTTCTATGCGTTAAAAGATCAGCTTGGTTTAGAGTGGGAGTATACTGCTCAAAATGGACAAGTAGATTTATCGTCTATACGGCTTAAATTTGCAAATAGCGGCATTAACCGCCTAGTTGGCAGAGTTATTGAGCAAGAGAATGCGTTTAATCTTTATAAAGCAAATGTCAGCAAGAACGGAGCAGAACCTCCGGCGTTGCATGATGGAACAAGGAAAACATTGATTAATAGTCCGACCCTTTTGGCTGAAATTATGGAAGAATAGGCTATACAGACATTTGACAATTATGGGTAGGCGCGTTATGGGTAGGCGTATTGAAAATTTAGGTGACTACAATAAAGTTAGAATAGATCTTCAAGCTGCAAACGGAAGTATAAACACGTTATATTCGAATATTGGAAAAATAGCTGTTGCAAAGGCTGCCCCCAGATTATTGCTCATAGGTGGAGCAATCACAATGGGTTTATTTTATGCTGGTAAGAAAGCAGTTACTTCTTTGAAAAAACGAAAACAGTTGCTTGAGGCTGAACCTCAATCAAAGATCGAATTCGAGCAAGCTTTGTCATCGGATATCGAAGAAAGTCTCGAAGAAGTTCCTGAAAACGGCGAAGTGAATTAAGTAAACTCAAGGCTGCGTGACAATCCTCAATTTTCATCAAAATAAGCAAAGTCCCTACAAAACTGTTTTATACAGCCTTGTAGGGACTTACTCTTTTGCTAATAGCTCATCGGTCGTAAGCTGAAAAATCTTTGCAAATGCAACAATCTCAATGTCAGTAACAAACCGCTTTCCGCTTTCAATTTTTTGAATCGCATTTTTATCTAAATCAATTCCGATCAGTTGCAGCTTATCAGCCAGCATTCTTTGGGACACAGGCGGTTCTAATGACATTCGCAATTTCTTAATCTTTACACCGCAAATGTTTAAAGTACCGTCTTGGTTCTTATTTTTGTACATATCCACCTCCACATTGACATCCACTGCTTGTCAATGTGTTTATTATATGGTAAAATAGCCATGTATATGACACTTACTAAATGTCAAAAGAGGTAGCTTTTATGCGATGTAAAAATGAGTTTTGCATTTACTGTAAAGAAGACAATTGCATATTAAATTCAATATCGATTGATACGCTTGGAACGTGTGCTGACTGCATACATGTCACGATAGAAGCGGAACAGTTAGAGCGAGCAAAAGAAGATTTACTGCGAAAATTCCACGAGGACGAAGATTGACATTATTCGTACTTTTAAAGAAACAGTATCAAAATAGTATCAGTAAAGACACAAAAAGACCACAAACCCTGTATTCATGCGGGTTCGCGGTCTTAATTTTAGGTCAGTGTCTTATTCCCACTCTATGGTTGCAGGAGGTTTAGAGGTAATATCGTAGACAATGCGATTGATGGACTTGACTTCGTTTACAATCCGCACTGAGATTTTGTCCAGCATATGGTAAGGAATCCTTGCCCAATCTGCAGTCATAAAGTCGCTGGTGGTTACGCCGCGCAGTGCCAGAGTATAGTCATAGGTTCTGCCATCTCCCATTACACCTACGGAACGCATATTAGTCAGCACAGCAAAATACTGGCTGACCTGAGTATCCCAGCCAGCTTGCGCAATTTCCTCCCGGAAAATCGCGTCTGCATCTCGCAAAATATCCGCTTTTTCCTTGGTAATGTCACCAATAATCCGGATCGCAAGACCAGGCCCGGGGAAAGGCTGACGCATAACCAGATATTCCGGCAGCTCTAGCTCCCGCCCTAACTGGCGCACCTCATCTTTAAACAGCATCCTCAGAGGCTCGATAATATCTTTGAAGTCTACAAAATCGGGCAGTCCGCCTACATTATGGTGGCTTTTAATCACAGCGGCATCACCGGCACCAGACTCAATTACGTCAGGATAAATAGTACCCTGTACTAGGTAATCCACCTTGCCTATTTTTCTTGCCTCTTCCTCAAAGACCCGGATAAACTCTTCGCCGATAATCTTCCGCTTTTGCTCTGGCTCAGAAATACCGGCCAATTTATCTAGAAAACGCTGCTCGGCATCTACACGGACAAAGTTAATGTCCCACTTAGCGAAGGCTTCTTCTACCTCGTCTCCTTCGTTTTTGCGCATCAAACCATGATCCACAAACACACAGGTCAGCTGACTGCCCACCGCTTCTGCCAGCAGCGCTGCTGCAACAGAGGAATCTACGCCACCAGACAATCCAAGCAACACTTTTCCCTGTCCAACCTGCGCACGGACAGAGGCAATCGCCTGTTTGCAATAATCGCCCATAGTCCAATCACCAGCTGCACCGCAGACCTCATAAAGGAAATTGTGAAGCATTTTCAGACCGTTTTCTGTATGATTAACTTCCGGATGGAATTGTACGCCATAAAATCCACGGCTTTCGTCTGCAATGGCCACGTTAGGACATGCATTGGAATGCGCCATCAGCTCAAAGCCCTCCGGCACCTTCGCCATATAGTCGCTGTGGCTCATCCAGGAAATTCCCTGTTCCGAGATCCCTTTGAACAATTTACAACCGATCTGATAATAGGTCACCGTCTTACCGTATTCTCGCGCAGTATCCTCCTGGGCGGCTGTCACCATTCCCCCCAGGGTTTGTGCCATCAACTGACAACCATAGCAAATTCCTAAAATAGGAATGCCTAGCTGGAAAACTTCCGGCGCATAGCTGGGCGCATCGGTAGCATAGACGCTGTTCGGTCCACCGGTAAAAATAACCCCGATGGGATTCATCGCCTTCAGCTCCTCCAAGGGAGTCGTATACGGCTTTACCTCGCAATAGACATTGCACTCACGGACACGACGCGCAATCAACTGGTTATACTGCCCTCCGAAATCCAGGACAACAACGAGTTCATGATGCATGGTATCAAACCATCCTTTCTTCTCTCTTTCAACTGGAAACACGTTCTCCGACACGATAACTGAGTTTCGTGCCGGAGAACGATCGCTTTGCGCATTTTGCTCAGCGTTTAAATCTCTGTAATATCAATGGGGGTCAGATCCACGCTCCGCCCCTGCTCACGGGCTGTGAGAATCGCGTGGGCAGTATCAATCGCAGTCAGGCAAAGAATGGAGTGTTCTACCGCCATACGACGGATTTTAATGCCATCTCCGCCTTCCCGATGTCTGCGCCGCGGCGTATTTACAATCATATCTACAGCACCGGATTGAATCATATCCTGGAGATTGGGATGGGCCTCCCCTAACCGGTTGACCATTTTCACCTCTACTCCGACTTTGTTCAGGTACTCATAGGTTCCCTTAGTCGCAAAGAGTTCAATTCCCAATTCGTTCAGTTCCCGTGCTACGCTCACTGCCTCGCCCTTATCCTCGTCCTTCACGGTGATAATGACGCGGCCCCCCTTCTTCGGCACCTTCATATTAGCACCCTTGAAGGCTTTCAGCAATGCCTGAGGATAAGATTCCGCAATACCTAGGCATTCGCCGGTAGATTTCATCTCCGGCCCTAGGTTAATATCCACATCGGTGAGCTTCTCGAAGGAGAACACCGGCATTTTACAGGCAAAGTACTCCGCTTCAGGATACAATCCGGTACCATACCCCAAATCCTTCAGCTTGGCCCCTAGCATCACTTTGGTGGCCAGGTCAATAATGGGTACATTGGCCACCTTGGAGATATAAGGAATGGTTCTGGAGGAACGGGGATTGGCCTCAATGATGTAAACGGTATCGTTATAGATGATGAACTGTACGTTGATCAAACCGATAACACCCAGATGCTTCGCCAAATTTCTGGTGTGCTTTAAAATGACCTCTTTGTGAGCCTCATCCACATGGATCGGCGGATAGACTGCAATCGAGTCACCGGAATGGATGCCGGAACGTTCTACGTGCTCCATGATGCCGGGAATCAGCACATCCTCCCCATCAAAGACACCGTCTACTTCCACTTCACGCCCCATCAGGTATTTGTCCACCAGAATGGGGTGCTCCTGCACCGTCATATTGATGATCTTCATGAAGTCAATAACATCTTGATCCTTATAGGCAATTTCCATGCCCTGTCCACCCAGGACGTAGGAAGGACGAACCAGAACCGGATAACCAATACTGTTGGCCGCAGCCAGAGCCTGCTCTGTAGTAAAGACAGTACGTCCTTCCGCACGGGGAATTTCGCACTTGTTCAGAATTACGTCAAACCGTTCCCGGTCTTCCGCCGCATCCACGCCATCGGCTGAGGTGCCCAGAATGGGAACGCCCATCTGAGTCAGTGCCTTTGCCAGCTTGATGGCGGTCTGTCCGCCGAACTGTACCACAGCACCCCAGGGCTTTTCCAGCTCTACCACATGTTCCACATCCTCTGCGGTCAGTGGTTCGAAATATAGCTTATCCGCAATGTCGAAGTCTGTGGAAACCGTTTCCGGGTTGTTGTTGATGATAATGGTTTCCATTCCCATCCGTTTCAGCGCCCAAACCGAATGAACGGAACAGTAGTCAAACTCGATTCCCTGTCCAATTCGAATGGGCCCGGAACCCAGAACTAACACTTTCTTCTTGCCGTTATCCGCTGTAATGGCCTCGTTTTCCCCACCATAAGTGGAATAGTAATACGGTGTCTGGGCGTCAAATTCCGCTGCACAGGTGTCAACCATCTTAAATACAGGCTGAATATGGTACTTATTTCGCAGTTCCTTGATGGCCTTGGCATTGGTACCAACCAGCTCCGCAATAAAGGTATCGGCAAAGCCCAGTTCCTTGGCCATACGCAGGGTATCCTGTCCCGGCAGACCCTGGGACAGTTCCTTCTCCATGTCCACAATAATCTGGATTCGGTCAATGAACCAGATGTCGATCTTGGTGATGGCGTTGATTTCTTCCGGCTTTATCTCTCTGCGCAGGGCTTCCGCCACCACGAAAATCCGCTCGTCGTCGATGTCAGACAGCTTTCTGAAAACCTGTTCGTCGGTAAGCTCGTTGAGCTTGGGCAGCTGGAGCGAATGGACATGCTGCTCCAGAGAACGGATGGCCTTCATCAACCCCGCCTCAAAGCTATTGCCGATGGCCATGACCTCGCCGGTAGCCTTCATCTGAGTGCCTAGGGTACGGCTTGCAGTGGTGAATTTATCGAAGGGCAGACGGGGAATTTTCAGAACACAGTAGTCCAGAGTCGGTTCAAAGCAGGCCGTGGTTTTTCCCGTCACCGCATTGGGGATTTCATCCAATGTATAGCCCAAGGCGATCTTTGCCGCCACCTTGGCAATGGGGTAGCCAGTGGCTTTGGAGGCCAAAGCCGAAGACCGGGACACACGGGGGTTAACCTCAATGACCGCGTACTCATAAGAGTCAGGATTCAGGGCAAACTGGCAGTTGCAGCCACCTTCGATTTCCAATGCACTGATGATATCCAGTGCTGCAGTACGCAGCATCTGGTACTCTTTATTGGCCAGGGTTTGGCAAGGAGCAACCACGATGGAGTCGCCGGTATGAACGCCCACCGGATCCAGGTTTTCCATGCCACAGATGGTGATGACGTTGCCGGCACAGTCCCGCATGACCTCGAACTCGATCTCCTTCCAGCCGGAGATGCAGCGCTCGATCAGCACCTCATGAACCCGGGAAAGATTCAGACCACGGTCACAGATTTCCCGCAGCATAAACTCATCGTAGGCAATCCCGCCACCGGTGCCGCCCAGGGTATAGGCAGGCCGCACAATTACCGGCAAACCAATCTCATTGGCAAAGTCTACGGCATCTTCTATGCTGTTGACCACCTTGGAAACTACGCAGGGCTGGTTGATGGCCTCCATGGTGTCCTTAAAGCCCTGACGATCCTCAGCCTTGCGGATGGACTCAGCGGAAGTGCCCAGCAGTTTCACACCGTACTTGTCCAGGGTGCCGTCCTCGTACAGGTTCATGGCCAGGTTCAAGCCAATCTGACCACCCAAGGTAGGCAGCACTGCATCGGGATGTTCTTTCTGAATAATCTGCGTCAGTGAATAACTATTCAGCGGCTCGATGTACACATGATCGGCAATATCCTTGTCGGTCATAATCGTAGCCGGGTTGGAGTTTACCAAGACAACCTCGATCCCCTCTTCCTTCAGGGAACGACAGGCCTGGGTACCAGCGTAGTCAAATTCCGCAGCCTGACCAATGATAATAGGGCCGGAACCAATGACCAATACTTTTTTAATACTCGTATCCTTAGGCATTCCGGATGCCCCCCTTCTTCGCCAGTGCGATCATATCCATAAATTCATCAAAGAGGTAATCAGAATCCACTGGTCCGGGCGAAGCTTCTGGATGGAACTGAACCGTAAAGATATTCTTCCCCACATAGCTCAACCCTTCACAGGTGCCATCGTTGACGTTTTCATGCTCTACTTTCGCAACTGCCGGATCCACGGTCTCTTTCATCACATAGTAGCCATGGTTCTGAGAGGTGATATATACCCGTTTCCGCGTCAGATCCCGCACCGGGTGATTCGCTCCGCGATGCCCATAGGGCAGCGGTCCAGTCTGCGCACCGGTGGCCAGCGCCATCAGCTGATGACCCAGGCATACCGCAAAGATAGGGAGATCAGAGGCATAGAGCTTTTTCAGTTCTTCTATAATCTCTACACAATCAGCCGGATTCCCGGGACCATTGGAAAGCATTAGGCCGTCAAACCCTCCGTCCAGCACCTCCTGTGCCGGAGTATGGCAGGGGTACACCGTCACATCGCAGCCCCGCTTGTTCAAGCAACGAGTCATATTGCGCTTTTCGCCAAAATCGTATAAGGCAATTTTGTAGCCGCTGCCGCCCTTTGCGCCGGGGTAAAACTCCTTCTCCTGGATCGAAACTCGTTCCACCGTACCGGACACTCGGTACTGCTTCAGCTGCACCAGTACCGCATCCAGATCGCACTCCTCAGCGCAGGTGATCATGCCGTTCATAGTTCCCTGTTTCCGCAGGATTCTGGTGACAGCGCGGGTATCAATGTTCTCGATTCCGGTAATGTTATGTGCCTTGAGGTAATCGTTTAAGCCACCTTCACAGCGGAAATTGCTTCCCCGTGCAGCCAAGTGCCGGACAATCAGCGCCTCCGCCCAAGGCCGTCCACTTTCGTTGTCCTCGCAGTTTACACCATAGTTGCCAATCAGCGGATAGGTCATAACGACACCCTGTCCCGCATAAGACGGATCCGTGAGAATCTCCTGATACCCAACCATGGAAGTGTTAAACACCATCTCACAGATACGATCTTCCGCACTGCCAATGCTAGTGCCAACAAAGGTCTGTCCGTTTTCCAAAATTAACGTTGCCTTCATATATCACATACCACCTTTTTTGTCGCCGGTCACAGTTGCGAAATGAATAAATATGTGTAAATTCATCCTGATCATGCATATCTTTTCATTCTCATCTTCATTATTATGAATATTATGACACAAAGCAACTTGTTTTTTCAAGACCAAACTTTATTTTTGTCATTCTTCCCCACACAATCACATATCACTTCCCTCTTTTGGGTATATTAACAAGGCTGTGCATCGGAAGGGAGGGGACGCTTATGGCCGTTGCCTTTGCGCGAACTGTAATTCTATACGCTCTGATTATTATTGGCATCCGGCTGATGGGAAAAAAACAGGTAGGAGAGCTAGAACCCACAGAACTGGTTTTCGCTATGCTGATTTCGGATCTGGCCGCAGTCCCCATGCAGGATTTCGGGATTCCACTACTCTTCGGCATGGTTCCCATCATCGCACTGCTTTCTATCACTATGATCCTCTCCGTACTGTCCCTGAAAAGTATCCGCTTCCGCAATTTAATCTGCGGCAGACCCAGCGTAGTTATGGAACACGGCTCTATTTTACAGGATGAGCTGTCCAAAAACCGTTTTACCGTAGACGAACTGCTGGAAGAGCTGCGGCTCCAAGGTGTTACCGACCTCTCTACCGTCAAATACGCCATCCTGGAAAATTCCGGTCGATTATCGGTTATGCTTTATGCCAATCAGCAGCCAGTTACTCCGGCACAGATGCAGCTGCCAGTAGAGGATGAGGGACTGCCTTTGATCATCATCAGTGGCGGCAGGGTGCTGCGGGAAAACCTAAAGCAACGGAACCTGGATCAGAAGTGGCTTCAAAAACAGCTTGCGGAACACAATCAAACCTCTCCCTCTGAAGTGTTTCTCCTGACCGTGGACGAATCGGGCAGTACCTATTATGTACCAAAGGAGTTGGGGTGCCCATGAAACGGCTCTGGATTTCCCTCGCCATCCTGTTGGCTCTGTTCCTTGGATGTTTGTGGAATATTCACTATGTTTCCCAGATTTCCGGTCAGCTTGTTTCGAGCCTGAACGAGGCGGAAGCCGCAGCGAAAAGTGGAAACTGGCAAGAAGCGCAACAGCTGACTCGACAGGCACAACAGCGTTGGGAACAGGTTTCCCCCTATCTCTATGTGACGCAGTGCCATAGCACTACCGACGAGATTAACACTGGATTCCGAGAGGTGCTGGAATTGCTCCAGTGGAAATCCTCACTGGCATACAGCGCCGCCAACGGTATTCTCATTGCAGAGGTAGAGCACCTGTTTGAGATGGAGGATCTCACCCTGGAGAATCTTCTATAGTCTGAAAAGGCTATCCGTTTCCTACAAAAGGAGCAGGTCTGTCCTTCTGGGCTTACCTGCTCCTTTCACAAGCTCCCCACGGTAAACGTCACACTCCCACTAACGTTCCGCCAGAAGCTTATTCAATTCTTCCATAAACGTGTTGATATCCTTAAACTGACGATAAACTGAAGCGAAGCGGACATAAGCTACCTCGTCCACATCCTTCAGCTTTTCCATGACCAGTTCTCCAATTTTTTTGGTGCTGGTCTCACGATCCAAGGAGTTTTGCAGCTCCTGCTCAATTTCATCCGCCAGCTTCATCAGGGTGCCCATAGCTACCGGACGCTTTTCACAAGCACGGATCATCCCTCGCAGCACCTTGTCCTTCTCAAAACTCTGACGGCTGCCATCCTTCTTGATCACAATCAGCGGCAGACGTTACACAGTCTC
>CALLZZ010000038.1 GCA_937858235.1 uncultured Clostridia bacterium | reverse complement strand
AATTATCATCAAAAGAGTCCTCTACCTTCCGCTTCCACTGCTGGTCACGGGCCTTTAAAGCCCGACTCAGATCCGGTGGGTTCTTCGCCATTATATCTTCGACAGACTCTTCCTGGACGGAATCCGTAGCTGCGAAATGCCTATCACGGAACTGCTCCCATACTTCTTTCTTTGCAAAGAAGCTGGCGGCAGGGTTCTTGGCGGAAGGTGCTGAAATAATGTCTCGGAACTTTGTCTGTTCGAAATTGGCACGTATGTAATCAAACGCAATCAATTTCAAGTCAGAAACATCAGCTTCTGGATCGTAATCCCACATTGAAGCCACTCCGGCTTTATATTTTTTCAGCGCCGAATCGAGCTTTAGGAAGGAGTCCTCACTCTTCCCCAACTGAGTATACATACCCGAATATCCATATTCGTCCAGATACTCATCCATCAATTGGAGCGCAGACAGCATCGTGCGTACTTCTCCGGCTTTGCAATCCATCATCCCCGCAATATCATCGTCAGTAAAACCGGCGTCTTTCAGGTCCTTGCATTTCAGGTACTTCTCAATCGGGTTATAATCAACCTTGGCGTCCTCACCCATCTGGTAAGTGGTTTCCAGCGCAAGAATCTCTTTCTTGTCTGCACCTTCCGGGAGGATAATGGCAATAAAATATTGACAGTGGGTCTTCTCGTTGAATGGGATACTGTCGTCCGCCATTATATTATTCAGCAAACTTGCACGGCGGTTACCATCAATAATCATACCATCGGCGGTCACGATACCGTGCCTTTGCTGATGCTCTTTCAGAAGACGTTCTTTGGTTTTCTTGTTCGCATCCGGCTTGGAGTCCCACAGGAATTTCTCTATAATTTTCTTATCCCCGGGGTCTTCGGGATCCAATTGGTGGTTCTGCCGTTCATACGACTTGACAACGCTCCCGATCCTTCCGTTATATGGATTATAGACAAGATACTCCAGAGGAATTTCGTATGCGTCCAAGGTAATGATGCTGCCGTGATAGGTAATAGGAATACCGGTCCGGCACGCTTTCTCTGGGTGGTCGGTAAATTCTTTCAGTTTTGCTTTTCTCTCAGTAGCGTTCATCTTTAATTCCTCCGCAGTTATAATTCGTCGATGTGGGCATCTATAATATCTTCCAATAGCCCCATATTCTTAAAATTCAAAACATAGTCCGAACACCTATGGATCTCTTTCAAATCTGCCTGCCTGCCAATCCAGCCAGCCCCATCCAGAAAGTTCACATAGATGATATTATTACCAGAAGCACGTTCTGATTTTATGACTTCCTCTGTTTTCCTTGCCGCTGTCTTTTTGCTACCCTGACTACTCGAAGTAGTTACGCTGTACGAAACGTCAAAGATAAGTTTCGGCTTATTTGGAGATTCTATGACGAAGCTGACGGCCCGGTCGAGTTTAGGCACGCGCACATTTTTCTGATACTCCAAGCCATATTTAGCACAGACACGTTTCAGTTCGTTTTCTACATCAGCAAGAACCGCATCACCTATCATATTGCTGTATGTGCCTTCCAAGCTACGCTTCACAAGCTGGCGAACACTGTCTTCATCCTTTATTTTTGCGAGTGTATTGGCATCCATAGACATATTTTCCAAATAGAATGCCGGGATGCAGGCCTGCATATTAGGATCGTTCTTCCCATTCCATATAAGGTTCAAGATACTTTCCATCATTACCGGGCTTTCCATCATTGCTGAACGGATCTTACTCAGCCCCCATTCTGTGCCGAAAACAAATCCACGGTCTTTCCGTATCATAGAAACCATGCGTTTGAACCTCTCCTCAGAAATCTCCATAACGGATGTAAGGCGATCCAACGCGTCCTTGTGATCGATAATATATTGTTTCAATGTTTCCTTGCTGGTAATCGTTTTCAATCCGACGAGAATGTCCGCAGTCTGCGTATCGATCATATCCTTAATTGACTTCTCGCAGCCCTTATTGATATAAAACATCGTTGTCGAATTGAACAGTTCCTCGTAGGACAGCTTTTGTACATTGTTAACAGCCATTTCTGAACCCTCCATCGTTGTGATGTGTTAATTATATCACGGCGAAGAGTGAAAGGCAATATACAAATTACACTTTTTTGCATATTATCTAGCGTCCCATATTATCTGTTTTTTGTGCTTGTATATATCCCATCTTTTTTACGTATACGCTTATAAGCGTAACTATATCTCAAAAAAAATAAAACTTGAAACGTTTACACTATGTTTCCTCATCCGTCGAATAAACATCCTCGGCAGATACAATCGTTTTTTCAAATATCGTTTCTTCTATAACTTTTACACAACCATTTAAATCCTTTTTTATGTCTTTTCCCCAGAACCGTATTACAGTCCAATCAAGAGATGCTAATTCCTGATCAACCTTTTTGTCGCGTTCCATATTTTCTTCAATGTGACGGATCCAATAATCCGGATTCTTCCCGTGCGAAAGCCGTTCTTTCAGTTTATCCCAATCTTTTCCATGAAAGAACTCACTGTCACAAAAAATTGCTATCTTCTGTTTTGTTATCGCTATGTCTGGAGAACCCGGAAGTTTACTATAGTTCTTTCGATAGCGGTAACCATCGTGCCATAAGCGCTTCCGAAGCAAGATTTCAATGCTGGTATCTTTGCTACGAATCTTCTGCATGTTCTTCCTGGTTTTTTCAGAAACCTTTCCGAACTGCCGCTCGATTCTGCGCATAGACGACACCTCCTCGCCGAGCTTTCTTCATGTATTCATCCACACGGCTGTTATTAATTATTTACTGTTCTCCGCTATTATTTTAGTGGTTTATAATTCGCTTTTCTACATCATTTTATTCTATTGCACTCTTGCCGCTGTTGACCCACTCATCGAGCTCCGAGCACTTGAACTTCCAGAGCTTACCGATCTGGTGCGCTGGCAAGTCCGGCTTTTTCTTTATCCATTTTCGCAGAGTGCCGGGTTTTATATTCAAGTATGTTGCAGCATCTTCAAGACTAATGTAACCATCATCCAGTTTGTCTTTCATGCCCGCCTCCCAATCTCAGAAATCACACTAATTCTATTGTAACCCATTATAACACATCTGCGTCTGTTTTTTAGTCATTTCATGGCATTTGTTGGTATCAAGCGGCATTTCATTCAACCCGTTCGGTTCCGAACCGATCCCTGATATAGCAGTCAAAGCAGCAGTACTTTCTGTTCCGATTTCCATAGGCTGTGAACTTTTTCCCGCAGCATGCGCAGATAAACTCGTAGTTTGCTTTCCGGTTGATCTGGTTCCGGTTTTTGCTCCACCATTTCCTGCGGCACTTATCACAGCAGAATATTTTCTGTTTCCGCTTCGGATTCTGCTCGATCGGCGCTCCGCAGTTCCTGCAATGCGATAGTTTCACATCATTGTATGTGCCGGCCTGTGCTTCCTTCTTTGCTATTCCGGCAAAACCGTGCCGCCTGCAGTATGATTTTACAGTTTCGCGGTTAAGGCCGAGTTCCTTCGATATTTCTCCGTATCCGACGCCTTTTTTCCGCATTCTCTCTATTTTATCTTTCTGCGCTTCATTCATCATAAAATACCTCATTCCTTTTTCTGTCATATGTCGGGATTGGCTTTTCGCGTGTACTCCCATCGATTAAGCAGAACCGCAGCATCTTGTCCGGCAGTACGGTTATCTGCTTGATGGTAAGCGCCAGATCCTCTTCATCCGAAAGCATCCGGGATATATCCCGCTTCTTCAGTTTCTTAATCCACTCCCTTACGCCCGGAATCCTGTCTGCCGGAATGATGCCGACGAGAATATCCGTCAGCACATCTGCCAGCTTCCGCTCAAGCGCAATGTCCCTCGCCGTATCGTGAATCACATAATGGAGCGCCTTGTCCGCCACGTTATGCGTTTTGCACCGCGCTTCCTTTCTCCACCTGTTCCGGCACTGCCATATGATTTTCCGGTACTCATCGTTTGAATGCCACGGACGCGGTGTAAATGTTCCGCCACATTTCCCGCAGATGAGCTTGCTGGAAAGCACAGTCACGCCGGAATACCGCTGATTGTTTTCAAAGCTGCGCTCCTTCATACGCTCCTGCACATAATCAAAAAGCCACGGGGAGATAATCGCCTCGTGGTCTTCTCTAACATAATACTGCGGCAGTTCGCCTTCGTTTTTCTTTACCTTCTTGGTCAGGTAATTGACTGTAAAGCTTTTTTGAAGTCTGCTGTCGCCCTTGTACTTTTCATTTGATAATATGCTGCGGACGGTGGAACTCCACCATTTCCCGTTTTCAGCGTTCGGCGTGTCAGCGCCTTCGTTCTGCATGATTCTGGCAATCTGCGGGGATGCGTAGCCCTGCAGGAAGAGGAAGAATATCCTCCGGACCTCATCAGCCTGTTCCTCGTTGACCACCATCGTGTATTTTTCATCGCCCTTGTCGTAGCCAAGGAAACGGCCGTAAGCAAGGCTCATCTTTCCATCGGCGAACCTCTTTCTCTGTCCCCATTTGACGTTCTCCGAAATCGACCGTGATTCCTCCTGGGCGAGGGAGGACATGATGGTCAGTAAAAATTCACCCTTGGAATCCAGAGTGAAAATGTTCTCTTTCTCAAAGTAAACGCCGATTCCTTTTTCCTTCAGCTTGCGGATGATGGTGACCGTATCCACGGTGTTCCGTGCAAACCTCGATATGGACTTTGTCAGTACCAGATCGATGTCACCGTTCAGGCAGGCGTCCACCATTCTGTTGAAGCCCTCGCGCCTGTTCGTGCTCAGTCCGGAAATCCCGTCGTCTACAAACACCTCCACGAACTCCCATCCGGCATGCTGCAGTATTTTCTTTCTGTAATAATCAGTCTGCGCGGCGAGGCTCGATTCCTGATCTTCATGGTCGGTCGATACTCTTACGTAGGCCGCCACGCGCTGTACTGCCTTTTCCGCTTCTTTCATCGTCGCCGGGCGCGGGACAGCATTGATACGTGTAACTACTCTATCTTTCAATTACATTCACCCCGTCTCCAATTTCCCCGTCCGCCACATCAACCTCAAGAAATGGTGGCTCGAAATGTTCCTGCAATTTCTTCAAAGCAAGCTGTGTCTCCCCGGAATCAATAACGCCATCACGTTCCAGATTGGCAAGCAGCCATTTGCACACCCTGTATTCAACTTCTTTCGTTAGCAAGTTCACTCACTCCTTTCATTTTCAGTATGACATCTATCACTCTGAATGCCCTGAAAGTCAAGGAAACTGGCGATTCTAAAGGGATAACTTATTGTGAACACGCATAACGATTTATGCTTTGCACATCGTTACAGAATAACCCTTCGTTAAGGAATTAAACGAAATCAAAGACACATCGTTCAACAGTTAAGAAAAACTGCCAGACTTGCACCACGCCTGGAAGATGCCGCTGAGCAGCAGAACTTGGACTTGAATCAGCAACTGGAAATGAAAAAAGCTCCTGCACACCGCATCGGTGGTCAGGAGCTACTGTTTTCATCATTTTTGATATTATGTAACAAAAGAGCCGTCTGCGGAAATCAGTCGGCTTGTATCATTTCGGTCACGGCTTCATCATACACTTTATTGATTTCTGTTTTTCCCACGGTTCCAAGG
>CALLZZ010000037.1 GCA_937858235.1 uncultured Clostridia bacterium | reverse complement strand
GCAGACGCGGGGAGCCGGGCGGCGGGTGCGCCGGGACATCCCCCACGGGGGAACGAGCGAACAACACCAACGCCGCGCATGGGACGGGGCCACCCCACGGCCACGATCCGCATGAGGACAAACTGGCCGTTTGTCCCTCCGGGCCGCCGCATCTTTTGCGTGGAGCAACGGCGCTTGCCGGGGGTATGTCATTTTTGCGATGGAAAACTGCGGCTTTTCCCCCGAGGACATCCGGCGCGTAGTGGGAGGGCTCCACTATGTTTTCGATATGAGCGGCTTGGAAGAGGCCGAGCAGCATTATCAGAACAGTCCCTATTAGCTTCGAGACAATTTTGTCCTCAAGTGAGGATAGGCAAAAGGGCGACACCCGCGAGGGTGCCGCCCTTTTGCGTTTCCTCATGGAGATACAGGGAAACGGTAAAAGCGTATTGCAAAGAAACCTATTGCGGAAGGAGGCAATATGCCGGACAACGGAAAAGAGCAATATACCTATCGGGTAGGCAAAATCACCTTTATTGTCACGCCGGTTTATAAGGACAAAAAGCCGGGAGAGACGATCAGAGAAATCCTCCTAAAGCTCATGAGCGCAGATATAGAGCGGGCTTGAGTGTCATCGGCATCCTTAACACGGGCGGTCGGCAGAGGTATAATATAAGTGGAAATACTACTTGCTTGACTGCCGGAAGGAGGTTATTTTGAAACAGTCAAGCAACAAAAACCACATAGGGCACATGAGCGATACCGCCGCCCTGTACTGCCGTTTGAGCCGTGACGATAATATGGACTGCGAGTCCAACAGCATCACCAATCAGAAAAAGATACTCCAAAAGGTAGCCAAAGAGAAAGGCTATACCGAAACCTTGTTTTTCGTTGACGATGGGATCAGCGGCACCACCCTTGACCGCCCCGGCTTTCAGCAGATGATCAAAGCGATTGAGGCGGGCTATATCTCCGCTGTGATCGTTAAAGACCTGTCCCGGCTGGGCCGCGCTTATGCGAAAGTCGGCTATTACACCGAAGAGTTTTTCCCACAGCATGACGTGCGGCTGATCGCCGTCTCGGACGGCGTGGACAGTGCGGAAGGCGACAACGAGTTTACCCCGTTCCGCAATATTATGAACGAGTGGTACGCCAAGGATATTTCAAAGAAGCGACGGATCGTTAACAAACTCAAAGGTAATTCCGGTATCCCGCTTTCGTCGCCGCCCTACGGCTACATGAAAGACCCGGACGATCTCAAGCGTTGGATCGTGGACAAGGAGGCCGCCGCCGTGGTGCGCCGGATTTATCAAATGGCCCTTGATGGGTATGGCCTTGCGGAAACCGCAGCCGCGTTGGGGCGGGACAGCGTTTTCACCCCCACCCATTACTGGCAGAGCAAGGGTGTCGGGCGCGGCGGCTCTAAAAGTACGCTGGAGCCCACGAAATGGGGACATACCACCATTCGGAAAATTCTCGAATTGCAAGAGTATTGCGGCGATGTGATTAACTTTAAGACCTACTCCAAGTCGTACAAAATGAAAGCCCGCATCGAGAACCCCGACGAAAACCGAGCAATCTTCCTGAATGTCCATGAAGCCGTGATAGACCGGGAAACATGGGAAAAGGTACAAAGCCTGAAAAGCGGTATCCGCCGCAAAAGAACAACGGTCACACAAGAGCGCAGTATCTTCTCCGGCCTGCTGAAATGCCCCGAATGCGGCGCGAACCTCAATTCCCATTTTAATCAGGGCAATCACGACATCAAGTTTTTCAGTTGCGCCAATCACAGTTCCGGACTTCGCAAATGCTCTGCCACGCATTACATCCGGCTGGACTTCTTGGAGCAGGTGGTCATGCAGGAGCTTCGCCGCTTGACGCAATTTGCCGATGACTACGAGGAGGACTTTGTAAAGGCCATTATGGGCCATTCCGCAAAGGTAGCTCAAAATGACCGGGATCGAAAGCAGCGGGAGCTTGATGGCCTGCTGGCGCGGGACAAGGAATTGGATTTGCTCTTTGAACGGCTCTATGAGGACAACGTGTCCGGGAAAATAGACGATGCACGTTTCTCTAAAATGTCCAAGCGGTATGAACAGGAACAGGGCGAAAACGCCGCCAAAATCAAAGCCTTAAAGCTGGAGCTCAAAAAATCTGGCGGCCAGCAGCTTACAACAGACCTGTTCCTTGATACCGTCCGGCGCTACACGGGGGCGCAGACGCTCACCCAGCGTATGGTGACGGAGCTCATCGATCACATCGACGTGTACCACGCCGAAAAGCAGGAGGACGGGACCACCACCCAGCAGGTGGTCATTCACTACAACTGCATTGGGGCATTCGAAGTGCCTGATCGGAAGGATATTCCCGAGGTGGACGTTCTCATGGAAACAAGAAAGGGCGTAGCAGTGAGCTACACCCCGGCACAAATCGCATGATATATATTTTGAGCGTAAAAAAGCAGAGTGTCCTTGATAGGATACTCCGCATGGTGCGGGTAACAGGACTCGAACCTGCACGTCTCACGACATGAGAACCTAAATCTCACATGTCTGCCAATTCCATCATACCCGCAAACTTTAACCTATGTTACCACAGCTGGCCACAACTGTCAAACAGATTGCAATCCGGTTCCAGTGCAGATATAATAGAAGGCAGTGCAAAAGGGGGAACCGCTTATGACTGCAAACCCAGAACTCCTGAATCAGCTAACGATTCCACTCCTGGAATGGTTCCGCGACAACCAGCGCATCTTGCCCTGGCGCAGCGATCCCACCCCCTACCATGTCTGGGTGTCAGAGATCATGCTCCAGCAGACTCGAGTCGCAGCAGTGTTGGATTACTACCGCCGCTTCATGTCCACCCTGCCCACCGTAACCGATTTGGCACAAGTGGATGAGGATCGACTGCTGAAGCTGTGGCAGGGCCTTGGATACTACAACCGAGCGCGAAACCTACAAAAAGCTGCCCGCCAGATTGCGGATCAATACGGTGGTCAGTTCCCCGACAGCTACGATCAAATTCTAACGCTGGCAGGTGTGGGTGAATATACCGCCGGAGCCATTGCCTCCATCGCCTTTGGATTACCGGAGCCTGCCGTAGACGGAAACGTACTGAGGGTGGTATCCCGAGTGACGGGTGATGCATCAGATATCGCCCGGGCGGACACAAAAAAGATGGTACGAAAGAGATTAGCAGACATCATCCCACTGAGAAACCCTGGTGACTTCAATCAGGCATTGATGGAGTTGGGAGCCTTGGCCTGTCTCCCCAACGGTGCGCCCACCTGTGACCGCTGTCCCGCCGCAAGCTTCTGTGTGGCACACAATGAGAATAAGACCAATCAGCTTCCGGTAAAGGGCGCGAAGAAGCCCCGAGTCACTGAAAAACGCACAGTTTATCTTATCTTTTACCGTGGAAGTGTTGCCCTGCGCCGCCGCCCCGCCCTTGGACTGCTGGCAGGGCTTTGGGAATTCCCCAACGAGCCGACTGACAGTTCCACTGCGGAAACCTGGGCCGTATCGGTAAACTCTCGAGAATCTTGTGGCGTAGGTCACCACATCTTTACCCACCGGGAGTGGCATATGACCGGTGAGGTGTGGCAGGCAGACTCCGCGCAGCTACCAGAGGGTTGGGTATGGGCAAACGGCCCCGCACTGCGAGACAAGTACCCGATTCCCAACGCTTTTTCCCCCTTCCTACCCGCGGTAGACCAGCATATCTCACACTTTTAATCTACAAAGAATCAGGCGATGATTATGATTTGCAACCTCTGTCCCCGCGACTGCAACGCACAGCGTACAAAAACCTCTGGCGCCGGTTTCTGCGGTATGCCTTCCGTTCCGGTGGCCGCCCGAGCTGCCCTCCACCTTTGGGAGGAGCCACCGATCTCCGGCACCCGTGGCAGCGGAACGATTTTCTTCTCAGGCTGCCCCCTTCAGTGCGTGTTCTGTCAGAACGAAGTGATCAGTCATGACCACTTTGGTATCTCAATCACCCCCCAGCGGATTCGTGCTCTTTGCCTGGATCTCATCGCTCAGGGTGCACACAATATCAACTTTGTCTCTCCCACCCACTATGCACACACTCTGCTGGAGGTACTCCGGGAACCGTTGTCGGTTCCGGTGGTTTGGAATACCGGCGGATATGAGAAGGTAGAGACCCTGGCGGCTTTGGACGGAAAAGTAGACATCTACCTGCCCGATCTAAAGTACCTGAACAGCGACATCGCCGCCCGCTACTCTTCTGCCCCAGATTATCCATCCCGTGCAATCGCTGCAATTCAGGAAATGTTCCGCCAGGTGGGGCCAATCCAACTGGACGAGAACGGTTTGCTGAAAAAGGGTGTCATCATCCGCCATCTGATCCTACCCGGGCAGCTTCCCGCCGCCCGCAGTGTTATGGACTGGGTTGCGGAAACTTTTCAGCCCGGAGACGTATTATTCTCCCTGATGAGCCAGTACATTCCCCACGGCCATGTCAGTGAGTACCCGGAACTGAACCGTCCACTGCGCAAGGCAGAGGCACGGAAAGCCGCAGAGTACATGTCATTGTTGGGACTGGACGGGTTCTCCCAGGAGCAAACCGCCGCCAGTCAAGCATATATCCCGCATTTTGATCTGACCGGATTATAACTGTGATAAAGGAGTCGATACCATGAAGATTTATCAATCCATCACCGATCTGGTGGGCAACACCCCCTTATTGGAACTGAGCCGCTATGCAGCCGTCAATCACCTGAATGCCACTGTGCTGGGCAAGCTGGAATACCTGAACCCAGCCGGGTCCGCCAAGGATCGGGTGGCCCAGGAAATCATTGCACAGGCAGAGGCCGACGGCAGGTTAAATCCCAACGCTGTAATCATTGAGCCTACCTCCGGCAATACCGGTATCGGTCTAGCCGCCATCGCCGCCTCTAAGGGGTACCGGGTGATCATCACCATGCCGGAAACCATGTCCGCAGAGCGGCGTGCACTGATGAAGGCTTACGGTGCAGAGCTGGTGCTCACTGACGGAGCCGCAGGTATGACCGGTTCCATCGCAAAGGCGGAAGAACTGGTTAAAACCACCCCCAATGCCATTCTGGGCGGACAGTTTACCAACCCTGCCAATCCAGATGCCCATAGGAAAACCACTGGCCCGGAAATTTGGGCGGACACTGATGGCAAAGTGGATCTTTTTGTGGCGGGAATCGGAACTGGCGGCACCATTACCGGCACAGGCGAGTACCTAAAGGCACAGAATCCCAACGTGAAAGTGATTGGAGTAGAACCGGCTGGCTCCCCCTATCTGACCCAAGGGGTCACCGGTCCCCATGGGCTTCAGGGCATCGGCGCGGGATTTGTACCGGAAATTCTGAACACAAGCATTTACGATGAGATCATCACGGTAACCGATGGGGCTGCCTACGAAACCGGACGCGCCATTGCCACTACAGAGGGCATTCTGGTCGGGATCACCTCAGGGGCAGCGGTATGGGCTGCCAGAGAATTGGCACTGCGGCCGGAAAACCGGGGCAAAGTGATTGTCGCACTGCTGCCGGACACTGGTGACCGGTATCTGTCTACCCCTATGTTTGCAGAATAGGACGCAAAAAACCAGCTAATCCACAATGGATTGGCTG
>CALLZZ010000036.1 GCA_937858235.1 uncultured Clostridia bacterium | reverse complement strand
CCAATGGCTTTTCTATGCCTTTTCGAAATTGCGAACTTTATTGTACTCTATCTATTCTCAGGAATGGAAACAATAAACTTCTTCTGAAACGGCAAGAAAAATAGTATCAGCATGTTTTGACCCTGTGAACATTCATACACATCTTCCATCAAATCCATGTTCTTTCGCTTAAAAGAATCAACAACATGGGCATAAGTGTCCAATGTAAAAGCGACCGAGTAGTGCCCAAGTATTTCAGAAAGTGTCTTCTTATCCATCCCTCTTTCCAGCGCATTCGTTGCGAAGGTATGCCTGAGCGCATGAAAGGTTATTCCGTGAATATCACATCTATCTAACATGCGGTTATAGTAATCTTTGAACGTCTTTGGGTCCAGAAATTTCCCGTTAATACCTGTCACAACAAATTTTGCATTAGTAACTTCTCTACTCTGTTTTAATTTCCAGCTTTTAAGGTCTTCAACTGCATGATTCAAAAGTGGTATAGTTCTTTTAGAATTTTTTGTTTTTGGCGGGTCGAGGAAAATCGATGTTGACGCTTTTTCAGTCGGATCATAATTTTTACATCTATGAAGTGTACGTCTGATCCTCATTTCTCGCCTGTCGAAATCTATATCATTCCATTGCAGACCGAGCAATTCACCGAGGCGTATTCCAGTACAGAGCGTGAGCCTTACAAATACTCCATATCTATAGAAATACGACACCTTTATCAGTTTGGTTTGCTGATCATGCGATAATATTTTAATTTCCGGGCTTTCATATTTTGGCAGCTCAATGTCTAATGCAGGATTTGATGGAATCACATCTTCAACGACGGCTTTTTTCAAAGCCTTCCGCAAAAAGATGATCATGTTACGGACAGTTTTGGCGGACAGTCCATATTCCAGAATTCCGTCAAAAAAGTCCTGATAATCATCTGAAAAAATTTGCGTAATGTCCTTATCATCAAATTTTTGAAAGTAGTTTCTAATGTATCCGTCATAATTTGCATACGTTGTAAGTTTAATGGAACTCTTTTCATACGTATCCAGCCAAAATCTAAGCCACTCAGATAATTTCATTCCTCAAATCTCCTTTAAAAATTTGAAACGGAATTATGTTTATCGGTGGTGCTCTTATACCGGTGTAGATGATTTGCAAAGTACAGCCTTCTATAAACGAAAAGCAAAGATGCTTTTACTATTTATATCGGCAGGTATGAAAAAAAGGAAGTCGGACAATTTGTCCGACTTCCAGAGGGCAGCCAATTTACAAATACTGGTTCTGACTCGGACAAAATGTCCGAGTCACCGTTCGAGGTCTTTATCTTTAAATTTGGGCGTGCGTCCTTGAACTTTTCCCTTGTATAGCTTAATTAACATATCGTTGTAGGGCGTATTTTCCTTTTGTGATACACCATAATCACAAACCGTTTTTAATTCATTCAGCATAATACCTTCAATCCTCTTAACATCCGGAAAAACAATTTTCACATTTCGACGTAACAATTGCCTTACTTGCTGGAAATCACTATGGATTACTTTTTAAATTGCAGAGTTAACCGGTACAGGATTTCCGTTTATAGTATGTATGTGATCCAGATAATAATCAGACGTTGGAAACATATTCTGCAATAGAAAAGCGGCCTTTTTGCCGCCATACTCTCCCATAACAATGGTAATGCACTTTCCGTATTTCTTCCTCTGCTTTTCATAAATTGCCTGATATTTTTGGCATCGGCTGCTCATTGGTATCATCCAGAGCAGAGAAGTCTGTGGATCGCGCAGACAAAAATATGTTGGCCGAAAATTACCATTTTCTTTGTTCTGCATCAGCTTTCTGTCTTGAACCTTCGAAAAGAATTCGTCTTTTATATGATAAACGTATCCTTCCAGATATTCCATTTGAAACACTCCCAAAAAGCGAGGCCCTGCCTTTTTCAAGACAGGGCCTGCAAAAATTTTCGAACCGGACATTTTTTAGTCGCAGCCGGTGAGCGACAATATTTTCGAGCCGGACATTTTTAAAGCCGCAGCCGGTAAGCGGACAATATTTTCAAGCCGGCAATTTATCACGCCGCCCGGCAGGCGTATTCTGACAGGATAGTTAACCTGTCCTACATTATTATTATACTCAGGACTTTAAAATATGTCAACAGCCAGCACATTCGTCTGGCAAGAGATTCGGATTTCAGGTGTCAGCCCACCGGTAGACTCAACCCTACCCGCTATTATTATACTCAAGGCTCTAAAATATGTCAATAGTTCAATTATTTCAATTAAAGAAAAAACCTGAAATCCGGCTTCCCTTCAAAAAATAGCGGACGCCTTCTCTATCTGTATAGCATACTTTACTCAGAGTATAAATATTATTCTTTCTTAATCGTAAACTTTGTGGGTCTAAGAGCTGTTTAGCAAAATCAGGACTACCCTGGCGAAAAAAATGCTTGACAAATTTATCCCTCCGTTTTAATATAGCAGGTGAAATAAAGCTTTGAGGATTGCTTGATTTCACCTTTTGAAGAGTGCGCTGGCTTGAGTGCACTCTTCTTTTTCTGTCAAAATTAAAAAGCAGATACCGGTTATGACAAAAGGCTTTCGTCCGTCTGTAATGCCGTCTCACGCGATTCAGGTAGGAGTATTGCCGGAGATACCGAACGGACACGGCAACACGGCTGTGACTTATACCGGTTACTTCCGCAATCCTGTTCAGGCTTGGAAATGCCTCCCCTTTCCTGTCCATACATTTTCTGATATAGCAGTACACCTGGAAATCAGCGTTCCTGAGGCTGCCCCGGGCAATCTCCATGCCGACCCGGAACCATCCGCCGGGCAACTGCCTTACTGTATATTGGTTTTTGGCGTATCCCAGAGTGTTATATCTGTTCTGCCTGGCGATCAGCTCTTTGGAGACAAGCTCATTTATGGCCGTATAGGCGGTCCTGGAGCTGATGCCGCAGGCGGATGCAATTTCAGCATAACTGATTACGGTTGTTCCAAATACATTCGCTTTGCTCAGAAGAACGATAAAAGCTCTGAAGGATTTTGCCGACAATCTGAAGCTGAATATTCTGTTTGGGACACGAATAAAGCGCATTTTCCCTCCACAAAAAAGCAGCGGGCGTAACTCAGCCCGTCGCTTCAAATCTACATTCCTCGAAAAATCAGTCTCAGAACAGCCTGATTCATCACAACCCGCCTTTGTGCAAAAGGCTGGTATAGCATTTTCCAGCGCCCGCTTTCCTCCACACCAATCACGCCGATGTATCGTTTTCTTTTCAGCCAGGCCTGATATTTATTTTGAATCAGCTCCTGCTTTTCGGCGGGAATGACTACGAAGCTCTTTGAAACAAAAGGCAGGTTGGCCTCAGCCTGTGCAAAGGCGACCTTTATTTTGGACAGCTTGAATTCAAAGGAACAGATTTCGTACTCACCCCCGTATTCCTCCACCGTCAGTAAATCAATGCCGCCCTCGCGGGCGTCGCACTCGAATTGATACCTTAACACCGATTTTCGATCCTTATAGTGCTTCCAGAACGCCTGTTTCAAATCTTTTTCATAAAGGAACAAAATTTCACACCACCAGTTTTAGAATTTTTCTGCTCTCATCAGAGAAACAGGGGTCTGCTGACTGATTACGAAAACTCCGCAGCACAGCAAAATAGCCCCGGATTATATCCGGAGCCGTTTGACAGAACCTGATTTAAATAATTTAATTCATAAGGTTACCTAAAGCTCAAAATCCTGGGACTGTTCCCTGTTTTGAGTACGATGCTGAATAAGACTGATTTCGTGTTTTAAGATTCGATTTTCGGCCTTGAGAGACATGTTTTCGCTCTGCAAATCGGACATAATGTGAGCGAAAGCTTTCAGGGCATCGATGCTCTGACTGATTTTCGCCTGGTCGCCGGTTAACTGTCCACGTTTCAGACTGGCTAATTTTCTTTCCGAATTAATCTGGTTTTGGAAGTCCCGAACAGCCTTTAAAATCTCAAGATGCTGTCCGCTCAAAGTAGTATTGTCCAGGCGGCCCGCTTTCTGCTCTATCAGTCCTTCTAACGACTGATTGTCAAGCTTTCCGAATTTCTGCTCAATCAGCCCTGCTAACGACTGATTATCAAGCTTTCCGAGTTTCTGCTCAATCAGTCCCTCTAATGTCTGGTTATCAAGTCTTCCGAGCTTTTCATCAATGTTCCTATACCCTTTACGGTTGCCGAGCCAGTTGACAAAAATAGAACCCGCTACACCAACAAGCGTAGCGCAGATGGTTGCAATTGCAATATCCATAATATCCACCCAGCTTATGTCCATTTGTAATTTCCTCCATTATACGACAAACGTATTGTAAAGTTAAATGAAAGTTGAGGACCCGTCAGCCCTTCTGGTACAATG
>CALLZZ010000035.1 GCA_937858235.1 uncultured Clostridia bacterium | reverse complement strand
TACTGACAGGACTTATGCAGAATACACATACATATAAAAACATACTACGAGATAAAGAATTTTGCATAAACTTTTTGTCATCGGAGTATTACGAGGAATGTCAAAAGACAATCAAATGCAATGATGAGGATGTCGATGAAGTCATTTCCTCCGGTCTTAACATTGAAAAATCATCTGTTGTCAAGCCGCCGCGAATTAAAGAAGCTTTTTTAAGCTTTGAATGCAGGCTCCATAATTATGATGACTTATCCGGTAAGGGTATTACGGCAATGATTGCAGGCCGTGTCGTAAACGCAGTCATTGAAGGTTCCCACGACAATCCAGATGATATCTGCGGAGAAAAAAGCTTTATGTATTATGTTCACGCTCCGAAAAATCCCAAAACAGGCGAAGGAGCGGAAGCCGGAGTAATTGCAGCATTAAATCCGGTCAGGACAGAATAACAGTGAGGATTAATTATGCCGAAATTATCATATGAAAATATTATATCCCTCCGAATGGAGAGGCAGCATCTTACCATCAAAGCCGGTAAAGACGAATACAATGCGTTGTATCGCGACACTCAACCCGGTCAAAATGTTTACTGGAACGGGTTTGGCGATCCGCCGAGCCTGACATACCGTGCTGATTTTAACGATATTGAATACAACCGAGAGAGGCAAAGGGAGCGAGAACTGATTAAGGGACGGTTCTGCGGCGGTAATCTCGGTTGGATTGTGCCGGAGGACTTGGAACTTTTTGCTTGCGCATTTATTAAGCCCCTATTAAAACCAACCCCGTGGCAATCGGCATTTTTGGAATTAATTGAGCACGAAGGGCCAATGAATATCCAACAAATGAAGGAATCCACCGGAATGTTGGTAAAGGAAATCACGCCTGTACTTCACCGCTTGCAGGAAGCATTTCTTATATATGAGGACCAAAATGACGGTGAATGGGATCGAGGTTGGTATAAATTTACCGAGATGTTTCCCGATGCAGACTTGATGAAATACTCCCGCATAGATGCGCTTAAAATATTGATTAAACGGTTTTCATACCGCAATGTAATATTTGATATGGATATGGCGAAATCATTTTACAAGCTGCCTGCGAAAGAAATCAGGGCTGCAGTAGAATCATTGACTTCAGAAAATATATTATTGGAATCCGATGGCGCGTATTTATTGAAAGATGATTTTGATTTACTTCAATCTTATTCCGGTGAAGTCCCGAAAGCGGTCTACGCAATGCACCGAAACGATTTTCTTGTGAAATCAAATGAACATGTACTTAAAGAAAAATATCGGCACGCATATTCTGACACGTTGTATTATCTGTTGATTGACGGTGAATTTTGCGGTGCGGCAGTGGGAAAATTCCGTTATACGCCGGAAGTTGAGGACATTATTGTAGATATTCGGCAAGAAGACGCTATTGCCCGTAAGAATGAGATACTTCAAGCTGTTCATGTATTATGCGGAGCCAACAATCCGATTAAGCGGTATCAAGGAGAGAAAATATAATGGACGTAAACATAGTTGAAAAAGCGAATCAAATTATCAAGACCTGCGACGCGGTGTATCTGGGTGTCATTGACGAAAACGGGTACCCCAATGTTTCTACGGTATCGACTGTTAAACCGGAAAATATATTTGAGGCTTATTTTGCAACAGGTATGAGCGCGAATAAGACACAACGCCTGCTAAACGACAATCGTGCAAGCATTTGTTACCGTTCGGACAACAATAATATTACCCTTGTCGGTGAAGCGGAAATACTCACCGACCAAGAAACAAAGGGCCGGTATTGGCTGGATTGGTTCATCAACCACTTCCCCGGCGGCGAAACCGACCCCAATTACTGTATAATAAAACTTACTTCGAAGCGAGCATCCTTATGGATTGACAACGAGAGCGCGGAATTTACGATTGATGAACTTCTTACTGTCCAATCACGCTGCGGGCTTTTATGTAGTTTCTGTACATATAAAGAATCTCAAAGCTGCGGCGGCTGTATTGAAACAAACGGACATCCGTTTCACGGCGAATGTCCGGTGGCAATGTGCTGTCAAGGCAAGGAGCATAATCATTGCGGCGAATGCGAAAATTTACCCGGCAAATGTCCGGTTGAAGATTGTAGAAAAATAGACGCAAATGGTACTTATTTGTGTAATCACTGTGAAAGCACATCATGCGGTAAGCTGCACAGCTATTCTTACAAAGACCCCATTTACGGAGATAATCCTCCGGGCGCAAGGATTGTAGTTTGCCGGATGTGGGCTGAAAGAAGTTAGCAATTGCGGTCGAGCGCTCCCATGCACTTTTTGATACTATGTTTTTGGAGGTTAGTATGCCCCGGAACTTGCACCCTATTTTAATTTCGGAGCATCAATCCAAACGGGTGCGAAAATGGCGCGGCCGGTTAAAAAAATATAAGATTAAGAGCAGAGAACCGTCTTGGCTCTCTGCCCACTACGTGATTGGCATATTATTTACACCATAAAGGTTACGATCTTTTCTTTGCCTGTCTTGAAATCTATCTTCCAGCCATCGTATATATAATCTTTTGGAATACGGATATAACAACCGATTGTATTATCACGCCTGCGGCTGATAATATCCGACACATTTTTGTTTCCGGTATTCCCCTCCGCTACCATAAGATTGTCATTGCGGCAGAATACTACAACTCCCATATGGTCACACCAAGTGCTGTTTTCCGGCTTATCCTCTTTGGGTATAATATTGTTGTAAATAACGATGTCGCCGCGTTCAGGAGTAAAGTCATCTTTTTCAAAGTGGCAAAACCCATTTTCCATTCCCCATTCATACCATGCGATTACACAATGGACAACTATTTCAAAACCAAGGAAAGTTTGGGGTATCAGCTTCCCGTACTCTTATAATGTCTTACGCCAATTCTCCAAATAATCAAAGAAAATCCTAAAAATGCAATTCCGGCAGGCAGAGCAAGAAATCCCGTAATTAAGGGCTCGCCCCATCCGCAGATTGCTGCGGCAGGATAATAACTGATAACAAACATCGGCATAAAGAAAGTAAAAACACCCCAAAGTATTTTAGGCAAATAATCAATGGGGCACCGTGTAACATTGTAGCTGGCATTTGTAAAAATATATATCCAGTCAAGCCCCTTTACCGTAAAAAAAGCAATGCCGGACGTCATCACAAATACACCCGTATAAGTTAAAAATCCCCCAATCAAAGCCAATAGCAGTATAGTGAGATTTAAAATACTGAACGGTATATGAAGGCGGTATACCGCCCAGATAATAACACATATGCCCGTTAAAACCCTTGGCAGCCGGTGAATATGAAAGTAGGAGCCCGCTACCTGAATAAATAATGAACGAGGTCTCAAAAGTAAACGGTCAAAGTCACCTGATTGTATCATCTTCCAGGGGAAGTAATCAAATCCCCGGCAAAAGCTCTCCGCGAGGCCGAATGAAGTTACCGCAAGTGAATAAATCAATAAAATGCGTTCCATTGTCCAAACGCCTACACCGCCAAAACGAGAGAACATTAGCACCGCCGCTATAGGATCGGTTATAACAATAAAAATAGTCTGTATACACATCATCCACCAGCCTTTGTACTCAAGCCCGGATAATATGTGCATTTTTATATATTTGCAGTAAAGCTTTAAGTCTTTAAACATACTATCCTCCTTGTACAACGACTGCTTTTAATTTATGTTTCATTATCATTCTTCCAAAGAATACAAAAGCCGCAATCCAGGCAACTTGCAGCAAGAGCATAAGCAAGCCGTTTTTTAGTGTTACAGAGCCTATATATAATCTTGCCGGTGTATCGAGATAGCTTGCAAATGGTTGTATTCTTAAAAATGTCTGCATGGAGTCCGGCCATAATTGTAATGGTAAATATCCTCCCGAGAGCACAGTACCGGCAACCGTAATTAAATACATGGGTCCGTCACCCCAAGCGACTCCGACTCGTATTGCAGTCACAAACATACTGTAAGCCGTACTGAAAAGAAATGCACTAAAAACAGAAATCAAAAAAAGACCAAAATTTACAGGTGAATGAGGCAGCCCAAACCCTATATGGTCAGCACCGAAGAGGGTTAATGCCGAGCCGCACGCAATTACCATTCCGCCACGAATAATAAAAGCATTTACTTTTCCTGCCGCCGACCGCGAAAACCAATGCCAATATAAATCTAACGGGCGGCAAAGCTCAATACCGATATCACCGCTTGTAATTTTAACCATCAAATCCCCGTCAATGCCGGGTATCTGAAGCATAACCATCAACTCTCCCAACCATATGTAAGAAACACCCTGCGATAAATTTAAACCATTTATACTGCCTGCCGTGTTGTTCCCGTATTTAAAGAACACAACCAAAATTACCGCTTCAATCAGTGCCCAAAATGTGCTGACCGTTGCACCTGATAATGCCGCCAAACGGTACTGCAATCCCTCAATTGCTCTGATTCTAAAAAGTGACAGACCGGCTTTCAATGTTCTTCTCATAAATCCATCTCCCTATACATTGCCGCTATCATTTCATCAATATCCCGCTCCACTATTGTAATATCAACAAGCGGCAATTTCTCAGCCATTTCGGCAACAATTTTATGTGCGGGAGTTTTTACGGGGTCAAACCAAACTGTCCACTCCCTGTCTATGACATCTATTTTGACCGCCCCAAAAATCGAGGTCTCCCCAATAGGATTTTCGGTAATTGCATGAATACATCTCAAAGGTGAAAATTGTCTTTTTAGTCCGTCAAGCTTTCCGTTAAATAAAAGCTTTCCATGACCTATCACCATTACCCTGTCGCACAGAGCTTCTATATCATCCATATCGTGTGTTGTTAAAATCATTGTAACGCCATTTTGCTTGTTTTCATTTTTTAAAAATTCTCGCAATGCAAGTTTAGAAACAGCGTCAAGCCCGATTGTCGGCTCGTCCAAAAACAATATCTTAGGATTGTGTAAAAGTGCGGCAACTACCTCACAGCACATACGCTGTCCTAATGACAGCTGTCGCACAGGTGTTTTCAACAGAGTGCCGATATTCATTGTGTCAACTAATTGATTTAATCTTTCTTTATGTCTATTTGCGGGAATATCATAAATATCCTTCAGCAAATCAAAGCTGTCATTGACCGGAACATCCCACCAAAGCTGACTGCGCTGTCCAAAGACAACTCCAATTTGCGAAACATGATTCAACCTATCCTTCCAAGGCGTTCTTCCCATAATCTCACATCTGCCGGATTCAGGCGTCAGAATTCCGCTCATAACCTTAACGGTTGTGGATTTTCCCGCACCATTGGGACCAATATAGCCTACAAGTTCTCCTTCGTTGATTTCAAAGCTGATGCTATCAAGTGCCTTTATTTCTTTTGTTTTTCTGACAAGTGCTCCTCTTATTATCCCAAGCTTCCCTTCCAAGCGTTCTTCAACTTTAAAGGTTTTAGAGATTTCATTCAATGATATTTGAGCCATACGCAACACCTCCATGTTATAATTATATCAGTTTGCCGTTTATTCTTCAAAGCCGCTTATTGTACGTTTCAATGGGTGTATGGGAGGGTATAAAATAAAACATTCTCTTTTGCTCACTTTTTCTAAATTTATCTTGACAAGTCCGTGTTTGACTGATAGGATATAAACATAATCGGTATTAGAAACCGTGTGTGTGTATTAAATTACGTCAAAAATATGAATATATTTAAGCGGTAGAAATTATTCTACCGCTTTTTTGTTATTGTGTTTTCTTGTATACTGCAATGTTACTCAAAAAGTAATCCCGGAAAACCGCAGATTTAGCGTGCTCCCAGGATTTCATTTCCATCATATGCGGCTCCGATTTCATTCATTAAACTTTCCTAAAAGCGTTTGGGTTTATGGTAGCTTCTTTATTTTATCATCCATTCCAATTCTCTTTTTTCTTCGCCACTAATATTGTGGTGTTTTCCACTCGAAACATCATTTCCACTGAACAGAACCCGGCACCTTCAAGCATGGCGATTTGATTCTCAATGGTGCAAGGAGTGTCATAGTGGAAGAATGCATCCTCCGCGATTTTTTGCTCACTGCGAAGACGGAGATTTTCAGCAAAATGCACATCTTCCTCCGCCTGATCTTCCACCATATAGTCACACTCAACATAGATTCCGCCCGGCTTCAATGCATGATATATACGCCTATAGAGATCTCTTTTCCTCTCGTGAGAAAAGTGGTGCATCGTTTGAAATGAGACGGTACAGCCATAGGTGCCGGTACCTAAGTCCACATCAAAGTAACTGCCGCAAATCAAACGGATTGCTTTGTCTGGAATTTTCTCCCGTAGCCTGTCCAGCATAGTCTGAGTTAGGTCAACTCCTGTAATGGAAATGTCCGGCAAGTGTTTGAAAATTTCTTCCAGCTCCAGTCCCGTACCACATCCCAAATCAAGAAGGGGTGAACCATATTCACCGGATGCCAAATAGTACCCCTCCACAAGCTCCGCCATCTTTATATAGCCCTCTTTGCAGCCCTCTACATTAGTAAGCATATGTGCATCGTACCCGCCCACTCGGGCGGTAAAAAAGTCATTCATTGATTCAAGTTTCATAATTACCACTCCTTTTTCCACAGCTCCCGGTTGCACCATGGTCAAATCCCATTGCTGTATAAAATTCTTTGGCGGCTTTCACTGAAGTCATGTGGTCATACTTTTCCATAACAAAGTAAATTGGTACATCCACGCTTTGCACCGATTGTATTATTGGAGCGTCTGATTGCTTCTTCATTAAGCTATCCTGAAATCTTGCTACTCCCACTCGATAACATAAAATATTGTTGTGTTACTTTGGCTCATTTTAGCGCATTTCTATTATCCAAATTATTTATAT
>CALLZZ010000034.1 GCA_937858235.1 uncultured Clostridia bacterium | reverse complement strand
TCTTTTTCTCTCATGGGCGTATCCTTTCTATGGGGTCGGCCAACTCAAAAGCGGCGTAGGCGGCAGAGACAAAATTGTCGAGGGGTTTGCCCTTGTAACTCCAGGCGGTCTTGCCATCTACACATACGCTGTAGCGATTGCTGCCCTTGTTGTTGATAAACACCTTTCTGCCCTGATAAGTCAGCTGATAGTTTCCATACCAGTTCCTACTCCACTGACGACGTGGAAAGTTGCGCTTCCGTTTGGCTCGGTTTTTCATCAGCCGCTCACGCTCTCTGGCGGCGAGGATATCGCCCTCCATAATTCCGGCGCAGATACAGCCGACTGCAACAGGTTCAAAATACTCATCATGGCTCATCACATGAACAAATCGTACTTGCGCACAATCGCAGAGTTCACAGGTGAACAGTTCAATATGGTCGGCATCCTCCTCTTCATCGGCCACATCGTAAATGTAGTCACAATACCAGCCGGAGAGAGGCGCTCCCCATTCCTGAAGCCGCTTCTGACACCTGCGGACATATGCGCTGTCTATTTCATACATTGACATTTTGATTTACCTCCGTGTTCTTAAAAACCTGAAAATCCTTACGCGCGTGCGTATGCGTGATTTACGGGTTCTGTATAGTCTTTTTTATACATTTCCAATTTATATGCTTTTTTAGGAACACAGGAACAGAGCCTGTAAAGTTGCCTTGCGGCGGCACATTCGGTGTGTTCCTGACGGCGTTCCCGGAGTCTCCCCTGGGAACACTGCCGGAAGTCGGGAACTGTTCCTGATTCGCACCGTTCCCGAAAAATCAGTCAGGAACATCGCCGGGAACAAAGACGAACTGCGCTCCGTATGGCTTGATGCGCTCCTTTTTCTCCTTGCGCACCCAGCCGAGTTTGGTGAGCATGGCTGTGAGGTTGTTGGATTCGGCGCGGCCAAGGCTGCCCTGATCCTTCCCGAAAAGCTCACACCAGATTTCCATGTTGCAGACCCGTGTTCTGGCGACCGTACCCACACGTCCAATATTATTCACTCCGGCGAGGAAGGACCGGCGGTCAAAAATATCCATACTCTCCCAATCCTCTGGCAGAAGAGTTTCAAGATACTCGCGCACTAAGCCTTCCCGTTCATCGGATTCCAGAGCCTCCCGCTGTTCTTCCTTGGCGAGTGTCTCCATTTCGGGAGCGAGGTGCAGCTTTTCGCCGTCCTTTACAAGCACCAGCACCTCCGCCCAGATCTGGCTGATGTCCTCATCGGTGAGTTCCCAGGAGTGCTTTGCGCCGCCGCCCGGCGTTTTGACAGGCCAGAACCGGCGGTTGCCGGTGGTGTCCCGCAGATATCCGGATTCAGCGTTGGTAGTGCCGAAGAAAATGCACTGCCGCGGATGCGGTGTTGCCCGCCTGCCGAATGCGGCGCGGTAAATATCGTTTTGACGGGACAGAAATGAGCGCAGTGTCTCCACCTCGGCCTTGCGAAGCCCTGCCAGTTCGCCGATCTCCAGAATCCAATAGCCCTGTAATTTTTCAGCGGCGGTCTTGTCCTTGGTATCGCTCAGATTCAAGCTGTCTGAGAACCACTCGCCGGCAAGGCGGGAGATAAGGGTAGACTTGCCGATGCCCTGAGGACCGTTCAAGACCAGCATGGTATCGAACTTCACACCCGGCTCCTGCACACGGCGCACGGCGGCACACAGAGTCTTGCGCGTTACGGCGCGGACATAGGTGTTGTCTTGTGCGCCCAGATAGTCGATAAGGAGCGTATCCACACGGGGAACGCCGTCCCACTCCGGCAAAGCCGCCAGATATTCACGGATGGGATGGTAGGAACGATCGTCCGCTACTTTGGTTACAGCGATCTGATAGTTGCGCTGGGAGAATGTGCCGTAATGGGAATCCACATAGCTGATCAGCTGGGCATCGTCAGCGTCCCGCCAATATTTAGACGGATGCTGCCATGGGACAGGGCCTTTAATCTCCATGCCGTCCAACTGTTGGTTGAATACGATATTCTGGAGCTGCGGGTCGTTCTGGAGGATCAGCGTGATGTTGTGGAGATTGTTCTTCAGCACCGTGGAGCGGGGTTCGTACTGAAAACGCTTCTGCCAGTCGGTATCCTCGCTGCCGGAGAAATCTGTCTCAGCGTCCGCCATTTTTTCGCTTGCCGCCAGTAGCTTCACTTCATCCTGCTGCATGGCGAAGTTGCACATTGCTTTGTAAGCCGCCTTTTCCTCTAAATCGCCGAATTTATGAATGCGGACGATATCAAA
>CALLZZ010000033.1 GCA_937858235.1 uncultured Clostridia bacterium | reverse complement strand
AATCTCCCGGAAGGCGATCTCACCCGCATACGCGCAAACCTGGTCTGCGAAAGTAGTTTGATCCTGGTCGCGCGGGCATTGGATCTGGGCAACTACCTAAAGCTGGGCAAGGGTGAAAATGCCTGTGGCGGCCGCAACCGCCCCTCTATTTTAGCTGACGCTGTAGAGTCCGTACTGGCAGCGGTATTTCTAGATGGCGGACTGGAGTATGATCGTGATATTATCCAGCGTTTCATTCTGGATCACATGGATCAGGTAAATCAAGCCAGCCGTGACCATAAGACCTATCTTCAGGAACTGGTTCAGCGAAAAAGTGGTCAGGTTCTCACTTACCAGCTGGCTGACGAATCCGGTCCGGATCACAACAAAACCTTTACCATGCAGGTTCTGCTCAACGGAGCCACTCTTGGTCAAGGTTCCGGTCGCAGCAAAAAAGAAGCGGAACAAGCTGCCGCCAATGCCGCAATTCAACATTTAGAGCAGCCTATGAAATCATAAATAAAACAACCTGCGGAGATTTGCAGCCCCGCAGGTTGTGCTTATAGAACGTAAATCTGATGTCCCACTGCCGCCAATGCATCCAAAGCATCTTGCAGTTGCTCCTGTTTCACCAAAATGTAATCGGTATCATAAGTGGATACCACAAACAGACCGATCTTTCGCTCCGCTAGAACAGCAGAGATGTTAGCCAAAATCCCGATAAGAGAAAAATCCAACGTCCCTTTGATCCGGAACATCCGCCAGCCCGAGACCTCTTCCAGTGCGTTCTCCGGAACATGTTCCGTTGCACAAACCAGTGACTGCTCCCCATCCGTCTTCCCTAGAAAGCAAAACGCATCTTCAAAGGGAACCTGGGATAAATCAGGCAGTTTACACACGGAAACCTTCTGGTCAATTACTTCGATCTCCAATCGCATGACAGATGCTCCTCCCCCTTCAATTTCTTAGCAGTATACCACCCAACAGAAGAATTTGCAATCTATCCGCTTGCAGTGTTATAATAAGTCATATACCCTATCGCGGGTGAAAAGAACAGGAGGTATATTCATGATTTTGGCAATTGACGTCGGCAACAGTGATATTGTGATCGGTGGCTACGAGAATGATAGGCTGTGCTTTACCAGCCGCTGTTCCAGTGACAGACGAAAAACCATAGATGAGTATGCGCTCATTTTTAAAGGTATCCTGGAGCTTCACAACGTCACTCCCGATCGCATCCAAAGCGGTATCATTTCCGCAGTCGTCCCCTCCCTGCGTAATTTGATTCAACGGGCCTTTGAAGCCTTGACTGGATCTGCATTCCTCACTGTCACCTCCGGTATTAAAACCGGTTTAAATATTCGTACTGATTACCCCGGGGAGCTGGGTAGCGATTTGGTAGCAGGGGCCGTCGCTGCCATCGCAAAATACCCTAAGCCGATTATTATTTTTGACATGGGTACCGCTACCACCGTTTCTGTTGTAGATCAGCACGGTGCTTACTTGGGTGGCATGCTCTACCCTGGCTTGCGTATCTCCGTGGAAGCCCTCTCCTCCTGCGCCGACCAACTTCCTTCCATCATGCTGAATGCACCGGAACGTCTGATCGGCAGAAATACTGAGGAATGTATGCAATCAGGCGCTATTCATGGCTGTGCCGCGATGCTGGATGGTCTCATTGACCGCCTGGATGCAGAACTGGCTATACCGTCAACTGCTGTTATCACTGGCGGATTGGCTTCTTTGGTGGTTCCCTTCTGTCACAAGGCTATTGTTGTCAACCAGAACCTTCTTTTGGATGGCTTGTATATTCTATACAAGAAAAACCGCGCACGGCGCTGAAAGACCACCAGAAGATTTTCTTGTTTTTTACAGCTATCCGTGTTATAATAAATAATACTTAAAATATTGTGCCGGTATCCATCCGGTCTATGCAGGCGTAGTTTAATGGTAGAACCCCAGCTTCCCAAGCTGGCTACGAGGGTTCGATTCCCTTCGCCTGCTCCATTAAAAAAGTGTCATATTTCGTTATGTTGGATCGGAATATGGCACTTTTCATTTTATGAAACGAGCGTATGTCCACATCCTCAAAGTAGTTACCGTATAGCCAGCTAACCGACTCCAATCTGTCACTACGAAAAGCGGGACGTAATGTCTCGCTTTCTTTATGCCTTAGGTATGGTTGCTGGAGAGATGCACACATGCATACCTCTCCATAACAGAAAGCCCAGGAGCGACCAACGCCTGGGCTTTTTTCGTCCTTACCCTCATGCAGGAGTCAAATAGCCGGAAACAGTCCTTTCCCCTGACACAACTTCATTCGCACTTCCACCCGTCTATATTGCAGTTCCAACTTTTCTCTGGTATCTACCTTTCCTGGCTGGTACGTTCCTTCTGGCTTAGCCGACGCAGTGAGCTTGAGTGCTCCATCTGGCACCACAAAAGAGTCCGATGTATAAGTTTGCAGTTCCCGATTTGGAACATCTTTTTCTTCCACCACATTCCAAACCCTGCTATTGAGTCCATCTCCTTCAAATTGATCCTCATAAATCAGCTTCCATTTCGGGTGCACAATTCCAGGAGACCACGGCGAAAGCAGAAGCGTTACGGCAAGGAGCGGCCGACGCATTTCTTGAACTGCTTGCTCCGACGGTGGCAATCTATTGCTGCTGTGGAATTCCAAAGCACGCTGCAAATGTAACCCTCTTCCGTAATTCGTCACAGCGAGGATACCATGCCAAAAGTCCCACAGTGACTAGAGCAACCGCAAGTTTTCTAATCGCATACATTATCTGAATGAAAAACTTTGTTTCTATATGCACTGCTCCCCAACATCTCTTAAACCATCGCGCCACAACTCCCTATTCTACCGATATGACAGCATATGCGACAGATCAAAAACAATTAAAAAACGTCCCAGTGTAATGCACACCGGAACGGTCTTATGAAACTTTGTTCTATTTTCTCTCATAAACATGCTGCCACAAACAGCGTAGCAGTCTGAGAACTAGTCTAGGCCCCAGATAGCACAGAGCCACTACAATTACATAGATCCACAATGCAGTCGCTTCTCCCGTCCGGATTTTGGGCAGCAACCATACGGATAAAACTGCGCACACTGCAATACTGATAATGCTCTCCGGTGTTGCCACACTGGCTACCGACACTTGACCCGGTTCCACATATTCTAACACAAGAACTTCATTGACCTCTGCCAACTTTTTTGCTCCCCTAGTCAGCCCGCTGTTGGTAACTACCATGGCACGGTCGCAATGATAGTAGGCCATTCCTGCCACTGCCTCCTGGACAGCGGCACCGGAGACTGAGCTAGAATAAAACTTACACTGAACCGCATAACGAATACCATGTTTCTTTGCCACGATGTCCACGCCAAAATCGCCCGTTGCGCCAGTATGGCGTATCTGGCGAAACCCCTGCTCTTTGAGGTACTTGGCCACAAATACCTCATACTGCTTCCCATCCACCACAGCGGCGCTTCCTTCAAATCCCATCAGTCGTCCGCATAGCTTTACTATGGCTCCAATCATGCGAAACAGCACACGCAGCGGCATTAGTAACACGCTCAGCACAGCAATAACCGTTCCAAGTCCGCTACGTCTTTCACAATGAAATCCGCTTGGACAGCTTCCAGTTCTTCCCGGGTCCCGTACCCACCGTAGAGAATCCCGATGCAGGATAATCCATTGGCGTGGGCACCCAACACATCTAAGTATCGATCCCCTACCATACCCGCTTGTCCCAAATCAAGAATGCCAAGGGCGCTTAGCGCATCCTCTATGATATCTGCTTTTCCGTTCCGACTTTCATCTTTGCTGCCACCACAAACCTGATCAAAATACTGACGAAGTTCGAAATGTTCCAACACCTGCTCTGCCAAATAAATCGGTTTGGATGTGGCCAATGCGATCTGCTTTCCTGCTGCCTTTAGACGCGCCAGCAGCGCCGGAATCCCAGTATAAGGCTTGTTCTCGTAAATGCCACGCTTATCATAGTACTCTCGGAAAAAACCAATCGCCTCAATCGTCTCTTCCGGCGAAAATCCATAGAACTTTGGGAACGATTCAGACAGCGGGGGGCCAATAAAGTTACGATAAAGCACTCCGGTATCCTGTTCCACCATCCCCCGTTTGCCAAGCGCATATTGGATTGCATGGACAATTCCTGGACCAGAATCGGTTAATGTTCCATCTAAATCAAACAGGATATACTGCATAACTGTACTTTGCCTTTCTTTTGCCGTTTTCTTTTCCATTCTCCTCATAAATATCTGCTTTTGTTACATACTGATTGTATGTCATTCAGGGGGTTTTGTAAATGGACTATTTGCGTGTTGCTTTAAGTTCCCTATTTTCCATCGCCTTTTTATTTCTAATTACTAAATCGCTGGGATATCGTCAGATGAGCCAACTGTCTTTGTTCGACTACATCAACGGTATCACCATTGGCTCCATTGCCGCAGAACTGGCCAACTCAGAAGGTCAGGATTTTAGGCTGTGGACTATCACCATCGTTGTGTACGGGGCCGTTACGCTCCTGCTCTCCTGGGTCACCGACCACTCAATTAAGATGCGCCGCCTGATCACCGGCAGTCCCATCCCACTTTATGAGAATGGTCAGCTTCTGGACGAAAACTTCCGCAAAGCTAAGTTAGACATCAATGAGTTTCTCATGCAATGTCGCGTTGGTGGTTACTTCGATCTTTCCCAACTGGAAGCGGTCTTGTTTGAGCCAAACGGCTCCCTCAGCATTCTTCCCGCCAGCCCCTACCGCCCCGCAACGCCCTTTGATCTCAATAGAGCTGTTGATCGCAGTAATATTGGGGTCAACATCATTCTGGATGGAAAAATCATGCGCGAAAATCTATCCGTTACTGGAAAGGATGAGGCTTGGTTAGAACAACAACTGGCACAGAAAGGTTGCAGGGAATCCGATATTTTTCTCGCGGTTTATGACCCTACTGCTGATGCTGTTCAATTCTATCAGAAATGCGGTGGAAAAAAAGAAGATAAGTTGGAGTAACCTATTTTAAAAGTGCCGGCAATGAATAATCGTTGCCGGCACAAAGGAACTATATATTACTGTTTCAGAGATTATTTCAGGGTCATCATCAGCTGACCAGCAATAACAGTATCACCAGCGCTTACCTTGATGTCACCTACTTCACCAGCCATACGAGCAACCACACTGGTTTCCATCTTCATGGCTTCAATGATAATCAGGACGTCATTTTCTTTTACCTTGTCGCCCTTCTTAACCATAACCTTGCTGACTGCACCAGGGATTGATGCACCGATCTGGCTCTTATCATTGGGATCTGCCATGTCAACCACACGGGCAGTCGACTTAGCACTCTTATCCATGACATTGACTTCACGACGGGCACCGTTCAGCTCAAACTGAACCACACGGGTACCGTCATCGTTCAGATCACCCAGACCCAGGTACTTAATAACCAGCGTCTTACCATCTTCGATGTTCACGCGGTTGGTTTCACCTACAGCCAGACCATGGAAGTAAACATGGCTGCCCAGACGGGTGATGTAGCCATATTCCGCACGCTTTTCAATGTAGTCTTCCAGTACCTTCGGGTAAGTACACCAAGAGATCACTTCACGATCAGTAGGCTCATGACCACAGAGTGGACGCAGATGCTCTTTCACCTGTTCGAAGTCTGCCGGGGGTAGCAACGCACCAGGACGGCAGGTAATGGGTTCTTCACCCTTCAAAACGATCTTCTGAATATCCTTGGGGAAGCCCCATGCTGGCTGACCCATCATGCCCTTAAAGTAACTGACCACAGAGTCCGGATAGCTCAGGCCAGCGCCTTTTTCTACGATATTTTCAGGCGTCAGGTCGTTCTGTACCATGAAGATAGCCAAGTCGCCCACCGCCTTAGAGGACGGGGTAACCTTAACCAGATCACCCAGCATGTCATTGACCTTCTTGTACATTTCCTTTACTTCCATGAAACGATGACCCAGATTCAGGCTTTCTACCTGAGGCTTCAGGTTCGTGTACTGACCGCCAGGAATTTCGTAACGATAAATATCGGTAACCGGAGTCTTCAGTTCGGACTCGAATTCCACATACCGTTCCCGGACATCTGCCCAGTAGTCGGTCAGCTTCTGAATTTCCATCAGATTCAGTCCGGTATCACGTTCCTGTCCTTCCAGAGCAGCAACAACTGCATTCAAAGAGGGCTGGCTGGTCAAGGAACTCATGGAGGAAATCGCCAAGTCAACGATGTCAACGCCAGCTTCTGCTGCCATTAGGCAGGTTGCAACCTGGTTGCCAGTGGTGTTGTGGGTATGCAGATGGATGGGGATATCCAACGCATCCTTCAGGCCGGAGACCAGAATCTTTGCGGCATAGGGCTTCAGCAGACCGGACATATCTTTGATTGCCACAGAGTGACAACCCAGATTTTGCAGTTCCTTTGCCATGTCCACATAATACTTCAGGGTATATTTATTACGAGACAGATCGGAAACATCGCCGGTATAGCAGATGGTGCCTTCCACAAACTTATTCTGCTTAAGGGCTTCATCAATGGCAACTTCCATGCTGGGAATCCAGTTGAGGGAGTCGAAAATACGGAAGACATCAATGCCGCCTTCTGCGGACAGACGGACGAATTCACGAACCACATTATCCGGATAATTGGCATAGCCAACGGTATTGGCACCGCGGAGCAGCATCTGGAAGGGGATGTTGGGAATTTCCTTCCGCAGCCAATCCAGACGTTCCCAGGGAGACTCGTTCAGGAAACGGTAAGCTACGTCGAAGGTAGCACCGCCCCACATTTCCAGAGAGAAGCAATCTCTCAGAATCTTCGACATCGCATCGGCGCCCTTGACCATGTCACGGGTACGAACACGGGTTGCCAGCAGGCTCTGATGGGCATCACGGCAGGTAGTGTCGGTGACCAACAGCTTCTTCTGATCCATGACCCACTTGCTCAGCGCAACGGGCCCCTTTTCATCCAGGAACTGCTTCAGACCTGCCTTAGGCGCACCAGGTTCCACTTCTGCGAACCGAGGGGTCTCGTACAGCTTCTTGCCGGCGGTGGGATCGTTGACCACGATATTGCCGATGTATTCCAGCATCTTGTTCGCCCGGTTCTGGGACTGGCTGATCTGGAACAGTTCAGGTGTGTCATCAATGAACCTGGTATAGCACTGACCTGCCTGGAAGACCGGATTGGTCAGAATATTGGTTACAAAGGAGATATTCGTCTTAACGCCACGGATTCTGGTTTCGCTCAGCGCACGCAGTTCCTTCCGGCAAACCCCTTCAAACGTGTTGTCAAATGTGGTGATTTTAACCAGCAGGCTATCATAATAGGGGGAGATTTCTGCACCAACGTAGGTATTGCCTGCGTCTAGACGGATGCCGAAGCCGCCGCTGGAACGATACGCAGTAATCTTACCGGTATCCGGAGCAAAGTTGTTGGTGGGATCCTCGGTAGTAACACGGCACTGAATGGAGTAGCCACGAGTTTTGACGTCTGCCTGATCTGTAATGCCAATCGCAGGATCGCTCAGCGGACGACCTTCCGCGATCAGGATCTGAGAGCGAACCAGATCGATACCGGTGACCATTTCGGTAACGGTGTGTTCCACCTGAATACGGGGGTTCATTTCGATGAAGTAATGACCACCGTTCTTGTCTACCAGGAATTCCAAGGTGCCGGCGTTTACGAAGCCAACTGCCTTAGAGATCTTAACTGCATCTGCGTACAGCTCGTCACGGACGGACTGGGGCACGGAGAATGCAGGGGTAAATTCAACAACCTTCTGATAACGACGCTGCAGGGAGCAGTCACGTTCATAGAGATGAACCACATTACCATGTTCATCCGCCAGAACCTGTATTTCGATATGCTTAGGCTCTTCCAAAAACTTTTCAATGAAGATATCATCGTTGCCGAAGGCTTTCTTAGCCTCGCTCTTAACCATGTTAAAGGCAGGGATGACTTCCTCTTCCTTGTCGCAGCGACGCATGCCACGACCACCACCGCCTGCTGCCGCTTTCAGGATGATGGGGAATCCAAAGGACTTTGCCATCTCCAGCGCATCTTCGCCATCCTTCAGCGGTGCAGTGCTGCCGGGGATAATCGGCACACCACAGCTGATTGCGATTTCCTTTGCCTTCAGCTTATCACCCATCTGCTCCAGTACATTGGAGGGGGGGCCAATGAAGATAATGCCATTTGCTTCGCAGGCGCGAGCAAAGTCAGCGTTTTCAGCCAGGAAGCCATAGCCAGGATGAATTGCATCGACGCCACGCTTTTTTGCCAGATCAATGATCAGGTCAATGTTCAGATAGGCGCCTACAGGCCCCAGCTTTTCACCAATCTGATATGCTTCGTCAGCCTTGGTACGGAAACTGCTGTAAACGTCCTCTTTGGAATACATTGCAACCGTATGCAGACCCAGATCGGAACAAGCACGGAAAATTCGGATTGCAATTTCGCCGCGGTTAGCGACTAATACTTTTTTGATCGTTTTCTTACCCATTTGAATCATTTACTCCTTTTACAGAAACTATGTAAAATGCAGATCATTTATAGGTTCGCTTGTACTATTGTAACTCATGCAAAACACTTTTGCAATAGTCGATTTTATTCATTGCAAAGTTCTTTTTCTCGGCAAACTGCGCTATTTTGCCCATTCTTTTGCGGAGAGGGTTCTAATGCCTGATAACTTTCTATTTGCAGACCTAGAAAAATATACTACGAAAATGACATTTTGCTTCTATTCATCCTGCAAAAAAATCCTTTTCTGCTGCCGATGTATCCATTTGCGTTACAGAACTTTGGACAAGAATTCCTTGGTACGGGGATTCTTCGGATTGGAAAACAGGTCATCTGGCGTTCCCTGCTCCATGATCCCACCGCCGTCCATAAACAGTACTCGGGTTGCCACTCCTCTGGCAAAGCCCATCTCATGGGTAACCACCGCCATAGTCATGCCATCTGCGGCCAACCCCCTCATAACCTCCAGTACCTCGCCTACCATTTCGGGGTCCAGCGCTGAGGTGGGTTCATCGAACAGCATCATTTTGGGTTTCATAGCCAAAGACCGCACAATAGCGATTCTCTGCTTTTGTCCCCCAGAGATCTGTCCTGGATAGCTGTCTGCCTTGTCCTCCAGTCCCACACGCCGGAGCAGACGTAGCGCTTCCTCCGCAGCCTCTTCCTTCTTCATCATGTGGCTGCGAACTGGCGCAAGGGTCAGGTTGTCCATAATAGATAGGTTGGGAAACAAATTGAAGTGCTGGAACACCATCCCCATCTGTTGCCGTATTTTATTGATATTTGCACCCTTTCCGGTGATGTCCTGACCGTCAAAGATGATCTGTCCCTTTGTTGGTTCCTCCAGCAGGTTCATGCAGCGCAGGAAGGTCGATTTACCTGAGCCGGATGGTCCGATAATAACCACCTTTTCCCCGGGACGAATATGCTCATTAATGTCATGGAGTACCTCATGGTCTCCAAAACTCTTATACAGATGATTAACGGTAATCACTACTGCGGAGCCTCCTCTCAACTTTGCCCATAGTCCACTGAATGAACAGCACCATGACCAGATAAATCGCTGCCACAGTAAAGAGCGGGAACAATGCATCAAAGGTAATGCCCCGGATGATATCACCGCCGCGTGTCAGCTCGTTTAGGCCAATGTAACCACAGATAGATGTTTCCTTCAGCAAGGTGATCATTTCATTGATTAAGGCAGGCAGGGAGCTTTTCATCGCCTGAGGTAATATAATGTCCTTCATAGTTGGGACATAACCGAGTCCCAAGGATCGACCTGCCTCCATCTGACCGCTGTCAACCCCCATGATACCGCCACGGATAATTTCCGCAATATAGGCACCAGAGTTAATTCCAAAGGTTATCACCGCTACGTTTACCTTTGTGCTGGACAGCATGATAATAAAGTACATAATCAGCAGCTGAACCAGTGTTGGCGTACCACGAATGACGGTAACGTATACTTTGCAGATCAAATTACCAAGCTTCAGCAAAAAGCTTCCCGACGATTTAAACCATCTGGGATTAGATTGGTCATGGGTGGAGCGGATCATTGCCACCAATACGCCCAATACCAGTCCGATGATCAGTGCCAAAATGGTAACTAAAATTGTAATCCGAATGCCCTTTGTAATATAGTGCCAACGTTCGTCTACGATAAAGTCATTGATAAGACTTTGCTGCATTTTTGCAAACCAAGCGCTCAAATGCTCATCCCCTCTATTTTCAGATAGCATAATTATACACGAAAATTCAACACAGGTAAAGACATACCGACAGCTTTCACCTTCATTCTCCCTTTTGCACAGAACTCAGAATGCATGATTCAGCATTTTTCCTTGCACGAGGCACTGTCCGGCAAACACTCTGCCCCCTTCCTTTCCTTACGGCGTATATTCTCTCATATAAGCCACCGCACGACCAATTTCCACGCCCGTCAAGAGTCCCGGGAAATCCAGTTCTGCATTGTAATATGCCCCATGTTGCATTCACATAAGTGCATACAAAAAACTGGCAAACTTTTTTGAATTCACCAGTTTCCTTGGTGCGCGAGAAGGAACAATTAGTTTTAAAGTGTGTGTCCCAAATATATCCCAAATACATCGTCCCTTTTGCCTTGCATAACTGAACTGCAAGATATTTACGCTGTCTGTGACAAATCATGCCACCTGCCCCCTGTAAGGCTTCAGTAGCTTGATTAAATAAGCAGCGTCCGCCTCTGCCTGTGCGATGGTGGTATGGGTTGTCCACCAGTACACACCGATCCGTTTGACTCCGGCGGCAATCGTGCCCTTGATATGCTGGAGAAACAGCGGGTCTGTGGTCAGAGAGCCGCCAGC
>CALLZZ010000032.1 GCA_937858235.1 uncultured Clostridia bacterium | reverse complement strand
ATGGAGTAGCGAATGGAGGCGCCAGGCTCTACAGTAACGGAGTGGAAAAGTACAGAGTTTTCTACCTGCCCGTGGATAACGCAGCCGTCAGAGATCAGGCTATGGGAAAGGGTGGCCTGATGACCGATGACCTGAGCCGGTAAAATGGGGCTGTGGGTATAGATGGGCCAGGCGGTGTCGTGAAGGTTGATGCCGCTGGTGGGGGAGAGCAAATCCATGTTGGCATCCCAGAGAGAGGTGATGGTTCCCACATCCTTCCAGTAACCCTGAAAGCGGTATGCGAAGAGTTTTTCGCCTTGCGCCAGCATGTTAGGAATGATATTTTTGCCAAAATCGTTACTGGAGTTGGGAGATGCTTCATCCTGAATCAGGTAGTGCCGCAGCTTTTTCCAAGTAAAGAGGTACACCCCCATAGAGGCCAAATTGCTCTTAGGATGAGCGGGTTTTTCCTCAAACTCGTAGATTTGATCCTTTTCATCGACGTTCATGATGCCAAAACGTTTGGCCTCATCCATAGAGACTTCCAGGACGGAGATGGTTGCATCTGCGCCGGACTGTTTGTGGTAGTCCAGCATTTTGGCATAGTCCATCTTGTAGATGTGGTCACCGGAGAGAATAAGGACATAGTCGGGATCGTAGAGGTCAATGAAACCGATATTCTGATAGATGGCGTTGGCCGTGCCCTTGTACCAGGTTCCGGAGTCTCCGGAGGTGGCATAGGGCGGGAGGACGTGAACGCCGCCATCGGAATGATCCAGATCCCAAGGCTGACCGTTGCCCAGATAGGAGTTGAGCTTGAGGGGACGGTATTGGGTCAGAACTCCGACGGTGTCGATGCCGGAATTGACACAGTTGGACAGTGCAAAGTCAATAATACGGTACTTCCCACCGAAGGGAAGCGCAGGCTTTGCGATATGCGTGGTTAGTGCGTAAAGCCGGCTGCCTTGTCCACCGGCGAGCAGCATGGAGATACATTCTTTTTTCATCAGTGTTTCACCTCGAACGCGAATCGTCTGACGGCAGGAATTCCTGAGTGTCCTGCCGATTGGCGGGGATATAACGTATAAGTGCACTGGTTAGAGGCGGCAGTCGGAACTGTAGCCGGGAACCAGATGGCGCAGGAATAGTGCAGCTAGGGAGAATGGAACAGGTTCCGGTGCCGCCGAATCGTGCTTCATCGCTGGAGATCAAAACCTGGCAGGCTCCGACATCCGGAAGAACGAGGGTGGCACAAGAGATGTTGTGGTTGGTGGGGTTGCATAAGCAGAGGATGCCGCTGCCCGAGTGATTTTGTCGTAGAAAGGCAAACACGGCGTCGGGGGCGCAGGAAATCGACAACCATTGAAGGTTGTCATCCTGAGCCCAGAGGAATGGCTCTGTTAAATAGAAGTTGTTGGCTACCTGAAAAAAGTGATGATATGCACGGTTACTGATGCGCTCTAACAAGTGCCAGTCCAAAGAATATCCAGAGCACCAACCAGACCGTTGCCCCAGATCTGCCCCCATGGCAAAAAGCTTTTTACCCGGCAGAGCCAAAAAGGCCAGGTAACAGCTACGGGCAGCAGCCCACTGTTGACAGAGGGAACCGGAGAAGCAGCTGGAAAAGGCGGGCAGTGGTGTGTGAAAGGCTTGGGCGGGAAAGGAGAGCAGTCCGCTTAACGTCAGCTCCGGGCTAAGGGTGACGGTTTTCCCCTGAAACAAATCCAGCAAGGGGAATGCAGGTCGTTCCTGCCAACCGGAAAATGAGGAAACCGGAGCGGGACTGTTGAGTATAAGTGCCGCGTCGGGACAGTGAAGCTGCATCATTTCCTGCAATTCCTGGAGCAGCATTGTGATGCCAGATCCAGCCAGGTAGAGAATAGGGTCTAGTATGTTGATACGCAAACCGTCCAGATGATATTCCTCCAACCAGAAACGGGCAGAGGAAACGAGAAAGCTACGGACTTCCCGCTGGCGGAATTCCGGCAGAGGATCGAAGGCCAGTAAGCATCTGTCATCCGGTGAAATATGGTCTGGGTGCCAGTCCAGAAAAACATGCAAGCCCGCCCGATGCATATGATCAATGAGGTACATCAAATCGTAAGGAGTTCCCAGTGGGGCAGAAGGGGCAAAAAAGCAACCAGGGTCCGAAAGGAGCACCGCGCCAGTGTACCCCATTTCCTTGAGGTAGGGAATGAGATAGTTCGTAAGTGCCTGACTGGAGAGGACGCTACCAGAGCCGGTTCGCCGCCAGGAATCCAGCCGCAAATGGTAGAGCAGCTGGGGCTGCACGTCGGGATGCTTGCGTTGGCGAAAGCGGAGCCAGTTAGCGTCCTGCCAGAGAAAACCGGATGGGTCACATAGCTTTGAGGCAGTGCCGGGAGGGTGCTCTGTGGAACGAGCCCAGAGGTCTCCATAATACTGAATAGAACCATCCTGGGCGGAAACAACGTATTTGTAGAGATCGCCTGATTGGGGGCGAATAAGAAACGCTTCCCAGAGCCCACTGGAGGTACAGCGCATCAGATCGACAACAGGATCCCAGTTGTTAAAGCTGCCGACTACTGAGACTGCGGTAGCGCCAGGCGCCCAAAGGCGGAACAGCCAACCGTGGATTCCGTCCCGTGTCTGAGGGCGGGGACCAAGGGAATCAAGAGGCAGAAGCGCATGCTCCGAAGTTAAGTTATGGGGGTTGCCGAAGGTGTCGTTAGCCATGTTGATTACTCCAGGATGTTGCTTCACAAGGAAAAGGAATGATGTGAAAGATGGAAAAGAAGCATGATTTCCTTTGTAAAAATTATATGATGTTGATGCATAGGAGTCAAGGGGAAATCAGTCAAGTAGGTAAAAGAACGGCTAGGAATGCGAAATGGCTCTCTCAGTAAAAAAATTGAGTATTTTTCCTGTTGCTTAAGGATGTCTGCCCTTTTCGGATATGGCATAGATTGCAGAAGAGTGCATACCATGGTACAAACCTATTTGAGGGAGGCTTATTTTATGAAGATTGTTGTGTTCCGGCGACGCTGGGTCACAGTAGTGGGCTGTGCCGTGGCGGCAATTGCTATGTTTGGTGTGGTAACCAATCCAGCAGCGGTCGGCGCGGCGGCCACAGAACGGCAGCTGCCAATCTACTCGGTTGAGGAAGATAAAACGGAGAAAAAGGCGGCGTTGACCTTTGATGCAGCCTGGGGTGATGCTACATTGCGGCACTGGGAAGAGGAGACCCTGGGAAAGAAGGCGCAGCCATGAAGACACATCATAAATCGGGTTTCGAGGAACGGAAATCAGGGGCCAGACTGTATCGGATCATTCGTACTTATACCGAAGGCAGAAGTCAAGCGGAGACGGTGCGGAATTTGTTGCGGGCGCACCTGTGAGCGGAGGAAAAAAGCGGGCGCAGGTAGGAGGCTACCTGCGCCTTTCTCGTGAGGATGGAGATAAGACGGAGAGCGACAGCATTGTCAATCAGCGGAAAATACTGACGTCCTATTGCCGCAGCCATTCAGATTTGCACTTGGTAGAGTTTTACATTGATGATGGCTGTACCGGTACCAATTTTGATCGTCCCGCCTTTCGACAAATGGAACGAGACTGGCAGAAGGGGGTGATTGATTGTGTGCTGGTGAAGGATTTGTCCCGATTTGGCCGTGACTACATAGAGGCAGGACGCTACCTGGAGCGCGTATTTCCGGAGCAGGAGATTCGCTTCATTTCGGTGGTGGATCAGTTTGACAGTAAACGGGATCGGTGTGATATGATCCTTTCTATCAAAAATGTTTTTCATGCAAACTACGCACGGGACATTTCCCAAAAAGTCCTGGGAGCCATGGAGGCCAAACAGCGCAATGGAGAATTTGTGGGCGCTTTCGCCTCCTATGGCTACCAAAAGGATCCGGAAAACCGCAATCATCTCATTGTAGATCCGGGAGCAGCGAAGGTAGTACGTCGCATCTACCAACTCTACGAAAGTGGGATGGGACAGATTCGCATTGCTAAGCTGTTGAACCAGGAGGGGGTGCCCTGTCCCAGCGCATACAAGCATCTTCAAGGTCAGCGGTACTCCAACAGCAATCAGCTGGAAAAAACCAACTATTGGACGTACCCCACGATCCATCGCATCCTGATGAACCGAATGTATGTGGGAGATCTGGTACAGGGGAAGTATGGTCGTACCATGATGCACGGGAAAGCGAAGGCCAGGGCACCGGAGGAATGGATTGTAGTTGAGAATACCCATGAAGGCATCATTGATCGCAATCGATGGGAACGAGTACAGGAGCTGCTGCGGAAACGAACCCGTGAACCGGAGTTTGGGAAAAATGTGGGACTGTTTGCTGGTTTTCTGCGGTGTGGTGACTGTGGCCGAGCCATGTGCAAAACCAACAGCAAAGGAGGCGTATACTACAGCTGTGGTTCTTATAAGCGGTACGGCGCTTCCGTCTGCACACCCCATACCATTCCTCAGATTATGTTGGAGGAGGTAGTTTTGCAGGATGTCAATCAACTGTTGGTAGAGTGCTCAGAGTTACAGCAAATTGTGGAATCTGTGCTTGGGGAACAAAATCAAAAACGAGATGTGACAGAGGAGCGGAAAAATCTCCAGCACCGGATTGCCGAGCGGGAGCGTCGGAAAAAGAAGTGCTACGAGGATTACTGTGACGAGCTGTTGAGCAAAGAGGAGTTTCTCACCTACAAAAAAGAGTACGAAGGAGAGTTAAGAAGTCTGAAAAAGCAACTGGAACAGCTCTGTGCTCCAGAAGAGGAGAAAAAAACAAATCCTTGGATCGAAACGCTGACGCAGCAGAAAAGGTTGGCTGTGTTGGATCGGGGGACGGTACAGGCGGTTCTGTCGCAGATTGTGGTCTATGCTGAAAATAGAGTGGAGATTCACTATGCCTTTGAGGGTGGCTGAAATCGAACCTAAGGAAAAGTCTGCAAGTCCGGTGTTGAAATTTCGGCGTTCCATTGCTATAATAAAATGTCAAGTATCGTTTCTTATGTTGAGATACAGAGGTGCTGTTTTGTACTTGAAAGCATTGGAGCTGCAGGGATTCAAATCCTTTCCGGATAAGACTCTCCTGACCTTTGGCGAAGCAATCAACGCAGTGGTCGGGCCCAACGGAAGCGGAAAATCGAATATTGCAGATGCGATTCGCTGGGTGATGGGAGAGCAGTCTACTAAGGCACTCCGAGGCGGCAAGATGGAGGATGTGATCTTTGGCGGTACCCTCAAACGGAAGCCTCTCGGTTATGCAGAAGTCTCTCTGGTGCTGGACAATACAGGGCAGCTGTTTCCGCGGGAGGAAAACGAGATTATGGTGACTCGCCGCTACTATCGCAGCGGTGAGAGTGAATGTTATATCAATCGACGCTCCTGCCGTCTGCGGGATATTCACGAGCTGTTTATGGATACCGGATTAGGCAAAGAGGGGTACTCCATGATTGGCCAGGGGAAAATTGACGAGATTCTTTCCACCCGCAGCGCGGATCGACGCACTATTTTTGAGGAAGCGGCGGGGATTTCCCGTTATCGACATCGGAAGGAAGAGGCCGAGCGAAAGCTCGCCCATACGGCGGAGAATCTGCTTCGGATCGGCGACAAGGTTTCTGAACTGGAGTTACAGGTGGAACCGCTGCGGATGCAATCGGAAAAAGCGAAAGAGTTTCTGGCCTATCGGGATAAACTGAGAGAGTTGGAAATTTCGGTGTGGATGGAGCAGCTGGAGCGGCTGCGTGTCAGTAACCGCAAGCTGCTCTCAGACTACGAGCAGACTGTGCGACAGCGAGAGGAAACTGCGCAGGAACAGGAACGGCTTTATGAACAGGCCGAAGCATTTGCGTCTCAGATGCGGGAGCAGGATTTACAGGCGGAAGAACTGCGCTGCCGATTGTCCGGCCTGGACGAAGAAATTCAGGGTCTGGAATCGTCGGTTGCCGTATTGAACTCCCAGATGCAAAACAGTGAAGAAAATGCCCGTCGGTTGCACCAGGAACTGCATCTACAGGAAGGCCGGGCAGAGTCGGTAACGACTCAGATTGCCCAGCATAAAGCACGGCTACAGGAAATTTCTGAGCAATACCGCAAATTGGATGCTGATTATGCACAGCGGCAGGAAGAAGCGCGGCGAACCACGCTAAGTGCAGGCTTGTTAGCCGATGAAACGACAGCACTGCGGCAAAAAGAAGCAGATCGTACTGCCAATGCGGCGGATGCGAAAGCGTTGTTGAGTGCTTTGGCGGCGGCAGAGCAGGAGGTATTGGATCGAGATACCATACTAAAGAATCAGCTGCAAGAGAGTGAGGAGCGACTGTCCGAAACGGCGCAGGCATTGGAGAAAAAACGGAGCGCACTGATAGAGGCTCAAGAACAATGCAAAGGGCTAAAAAATGCTGTTGATGGTTATCGGCTGCGGCTGGAAAGTCGGCAAAAACAACGGGAACAAGCAGCACATTATGTCAATCGGCTGGCAATGGAAGAAAATAATTTGGGAAGCAGGATTCATATGCTCTCAGAGATGGAGAAGCTATATGAAGGGTACTCCAAATCGGTGAAGGTTGTCATGCAGGCAGCACAGCGGGATCAACTGCGGGGGGTTCTCGGCCCGGTAGCCGGACTGCTGCGGGTGCCGGATGCATACGCAGTTGCCATTGAAATTGCGCTGGGCGCTTCGAAACAGCACATCGTTGTGGAACGAGAGGTGGATGGCAAGGCGGCGATTCAGTATTTGAAGCAACAGGATGCCGGACGTGCTACCTTGCTGCCGTTAGAGTCCATTCGTCCCAACGGGTTGCGGGATCGCAATGTGGATCAGCACCCTGGATTTGTCGGGGTAGCCTGCGACTTGATTCAGTTTGAAGCGCAATACCGGGTGGTGTTTTCCAAACTGTTGGGGAATGTTGTCATTGCGGACACCATGGACGCAGCCATTGCCATTGCAAGGGTACATCAATACCGGTTTCGCATTGTTACCCTGGATGGACAGGTGTTGAACCCTGGGGGGAGTATGACTGGTGGAAGTACCAGCCGCAGTGGCGGAATTTTGTCCCGGGCGGGAGAATTGGAGCGGCTGCGCGGACAACACAGTGGTGTGCAGGCCCAGCAGGCGGAAGCCCAGAATCAGTTAGAGCAGGTGACCCGGGAGGCAAAGGCTGCGTCCTATGAGATGGAAGCAGCTCAGAGTCAAAAACGGGAGTTGGATGACTCTGTTTTAAAGCTGGAGGGAGAGTGCGGACAGTACGACATTCTCTTGAAAACACTGGAAGAGAGTCGAAACAGATGGGAGAAAGAGCGGAATCAGTTGCATCAGCGAGCCAGGCAGATCGAACTGGATACTCAGGAGGCGCGCAAACGGCTGGTTGCGTTAGAAGGAGAAGAAGCTGCGATACGGGCAGAGTTGGAAGGAAAAACGATTGGACAGGATGCCTTCCGGAATAAAGTTCAAGGAATTCAGAACGCCATAGCAAAGCTGGATGCAGAGCGGGCAGGACTGGATGCAGAGAAGGCAACAACGTTGACGGCATTGCAGCAGCTGCAAGATATGGAACGAGATATCACAGGAGAACGAGAGAGCAGACACCGGCAGATGAAAGGCTATCGGGATCAGAGCGCAAACCTAAAGAAGCAAATGGAAGACACACAGGTGCAGCTACAGGGACTCCGCAGTCAAAGAGAGGCCAAAGCGAGCCGGGTGCGTGAGCTGTCCGATATGAGAATGATGCTGGAGGCCAACCGGAGCCAGGCTGATCGAGCGGCTCGTGAAAAGAATCAGGAGCTGTTGAACATGGAGCGGGAGTGCTCTGTTTTGGAGCAGAAGAAAACGGCTGCCACCATGGAAGAAAAGCAACTTTTGGATAAACTATGGGAAAACTATGGACTTTCCCATGAAGAAGCAAAGGGACTGCGGCAGGAAATAGCATCGCTGCATAGGACGACTCGGCAGATTTCAGAACTAAAACGAAAAATCGAAGGTTTAGGGAATGTCAATGTGGGTGCGATTGCAGAGTATCAGCGGGTCAACGAGCGATACGAATACCTGACCAGCCAACGGGATGATGTAGATCAGGCCAAGAGCGAGTTGGAGGGCATCATTGGCGGAATCACAGACGAAATGAAGAGAATGTTTGCGGAACAGTTTCAGCATATGAATCAGGCATTTTCGGAAACCTTCCAAGAATTGTTTGGCGGAGGGAAAGCAGCACTGGAGCTGGAAGATGAGAGCGATATTTTAAATTGCAATATCGAAATTAAGGTACAGCCCCCTGGAAAGACACTGAAGGTGCTGTCGCTGCTCTCTGGTGGTGAAAAAGCCTTTGTGGCTATTGCACTATACTTTGCATTCCTTAAGGTTCGCCCCACTCCCTTTGTGGTCATGGATGAGATTGAGGCGGCGTTGGATGAAAGTAATGTGAATCGATTTGCCCGTTATCTGCGCAGTATGTGTGAGAAAACCCAGTTCATTGTGATTACCCACCGGCGCGGTACCATGGAAAATGCTGATGTTCTGTATGGCGTGACCATGCAGGAACGGGGGATTTCTCGAATACTTACCATCAATCTCAACGATGTGGAGCAGGAACTGCATTTGAAAGCGAACTGATGCTCAGGGGTAAGATAGGACAAGGAGGGTGACTAGAATGGGATTATTTGATAAAATTAAAAAAATTGGTCTATTTAAAGGATTTTCCAAACTGGACGAAGAATTTTATGAGAATCTAGAAGAATCTATGATCATGGCGGATATGGGAGTGGATACCACGCTGAATGCGGTAGAACAGCTGCGTGCCCGGGTCAAAGCGGAAAAAATCAAGGATGTAGAAGGTGCAAAGGAATGCATACGGGAAATCTTGGCAGAAATGATGACGGTAGGCGATGCTGTACTGGATCTTTCCGGTAGACCTGCGATTTTGCTCTTTATCGGGGTCAACGGAGTAGGGAAAACCACGACCATTGGAAAAATCGGCTCTAAGCTAAAGGATGAGGGGAAAAAAGTGTTGTTCTCCGCCGCAGATACCTTCCGTGCTGCGGCAGCGGAACAGCTGATCATCTGGGCAGACCGGGCTGGAGCGGAGATTGTCCGGCAGAACGAAGGGGCAGATCCGGCAGCAGTGGTATTTGATTCCCTTTCTGCGGCGAAGGCCAGAGGCGCCGATGTGGTGCTAGTGGATACTGCGGGCCGACTGCATAATAAGACCAACCTGATGAACGAGCTGAACAAAATCAGCCGGGTCATCCAGCGGGAATGTCCGGACAGCTCTAAGGAGACGCTGTTGGTGCTGGACGCTACGACTGGACAAAACGGATTGGTTCAGGCAAAGCAGTTCCAGGAAACCTGCGGTATTACCGGAATTGTACTGACCAAGTTGGATGGTACCGCCAAGGGCGGGATTGCCATTGCGATTGCACAGGAACTAAAAGTACCGGTGAAGTACGCTGGCGTAGGAGAAGGGGTGGATGATCTGAAGCCCTTTGATCCCAAAGCGTTTGCAGATGCTTTGATTTGAAGAAAGGTGAAGTGTTATGGAACGATTGGATGAACGAAAACTGGATCAACTGCGTCCGGTATCCATTACCCCTTATGTAAACCCCTTTGCAGAGGGCAGCTGTCTGATTCGCATCGGCAGAACTGAGGTATATGTTACCGCTTCCGTAGAGGAAAAGATTCCTCCTCATGTTCCAGAAGGAGAAGGCTGGGTGACGGCAGAGTACAGCATGCTGCCGCGAGCCAATGGAACCCGTAGCAAACGGGACGTGTCAAAATTAAAGCTGGCCGGACGTAGCGCGGAAATTCAGCATTTGATCGGGCGCAGTCTCCGTGCTGCGGTGGATTTGAAGCTGCTGGGACCCCGTCAGATTACCGTTGACTGTGATGTACTGGTAGCCGATGGCGGCACCCGTACCGCAGCGATTACTGGTGGCTTTGTGGCGCTGGTGCTGGCCTGCAACAAGCTGCGGCAGGAGAGCGTGATTACGGAATCTCCTATCTTGAACTATATGGCAGCTACCTCCGCCGGTATTGTGGACGGACAGCCTATGCTGGATCTGGCGTATGAGGAAGATTCTCGGGCAGAAGTGGATTTGAACTGTGTTATGAATGATGATGGACAGCTGATTGAGATCCAGGGAACTGGCGAGGGGAGACCGTTTACCATTGAGGAACAGCAGGAGTTGATCCGCCTGTGCAGCGGTGGAATTGCGAGATTGATTAACCTTCAAAGACAGATTTTATGGAGAAGCATATGAAGTTTGTGTTAGCGAGCCATAATAAGGGAAAACTGGAAGAACTCCAGTCCATTTTAGGCGAATTAGGCGTGGAAGTGGTGCTCCAGTCGGAGGTTGGACTGAATCTGGAGCCGGAAGAAAATGGGACAACCTTTGCGGAAAACGCACGGATTAAGGCGGAGGCGGTCATGAAGGCGTCTGGTTTACCGGCGATTGCGGATGACTCGGGGCTGTGCGTGGATGCGCTCCAAGGTGGCCCGGGCGTGTACAGCGCCCGGTATGGCGGCGAAGGGCTGAGCTATGGAGCGAAAAATCGACTGCTACTCCAAAACATGCAGGGGCAGATGCCCCGCACCTGCCATTTCGCCTGTCATATTACCTGCTGCTTTCCAAACGGGGATGTACTGGACGCAGAGGGAACCTGTCAGGGGACGGTTGCCTTTGTGCCCATGGGCGAAGGGGGATTCGGATTTGATCCCGTCTTCTTTGTGCCCAGTTTAAAAAAGACCTTTGCCCAACTGACGGCAGAAGAAAAAAATGTGATCTCCCACAGAGGAAACGCTTTGCGTACCTTTGCACAGGAACTGAAAACGTATTTAGAGAAATAAGGAGTCAATACAAGCATGGATTTAACAAGTAAACAGCGTGCACAGCTACGAGGAATGGCGAACGGACAGGATGTCATTGTGACCATTGGCAAGGACGGGATTGGAGAAAATCTGGTCAAGCAAGCCAATGATGCCCTGGAAGCCCGCGAACTGGTCAAGTGCAAGGTGCTAGAGAACAGCATGTACACTGCACGAGAGGCTTGCAGCGAGCTGGCCAAACTGACCCGAAGTGAAGGGGTTCAGGTAATCGGCAGCAAGTTCGTGCTGTACCGACCCAGTCACAAAAAGGGAAAAACGGATAAAATCGTTTTGGTGCAGGATAAAAGAAAGAGAAAGTAAGAAGATACGAGAAGATAGAGATGAAAATCGGAATTTTTGGAGGAACATTTAATCCGCCTCACCTGGGGCATATGGCGGCTGCTACAGCAGCGATTGACAGTCTGGGACTGGACAAGCTCATTTTGATTCCGGATCACACACCACCCCACAAAGCGTTGCCGGTAAATCCGGTGTGCTGCGAGCAGCGGATGGAGATGACCCGAATCATGGCAGATCGGCTGAATCGTCCGAGTATCGTGGAGGCATCCGATCAGGAGATGCACCGAAGTGGGAAAAGTTATACTTCAGATACCATGAGAGAGATGAGGGAGCGGTACCCAGAGGATGAATTGTGGCTGATGATGGGAACCGATATGTTCCTGACCCTTCAAAGCTGGCATGAGCCGGAAGAAATCATGAGGCGGACCGGGATTCTGACCTTTGGGCGGAACCGTGCGGACACAAAAGAACTGTTTGAACGCCAGACTGAGTTCCTGAAAAAGACTTATAACGCTACAGTTCAGGTCATTACGCTGCCAGATCTGGTAGAAATCTCTTCTACTGATCTGCGGGAGCAGTTGGAACAGGGCAGGGGTGGTGCCTATTTAGACGCTGCCATTTATGGCTACATTCTGCGTAACCACCTCTACGGTACCCAGGCTGACCTGAAAAACCTGAGTCTGGAGGATTTGCGGGCGGCATCCTACTCTATGATCAAGTCGAAGCGTATTCCTCACGTCAAGGGAACCGAACAGGAAGCGGCGGAGCTGGCAGCCAGATGGGGCGCTGATGTAATGGATGCACGGCTGGCAGCGATTCTGCACGACTGTACTAAATACTGGAGTCTGGCAAAACAGTTGTCAAAATGTGCAGAATATGGTATTGTATTAGATCAGGTGGAACAAAAAATGCTGCCATTGCTGCATTCCAAAAGCGCCGCGGCTGTGGCAGAGCGGGTATTTGGTATGCCCCAGCGGATTTGTGAGGCCATTTGCTGGCATACTACTGGGAAGGGGCATATGACCCTGTTGGAGAAAATTTTATATATCGCCGATTATGCTGAGCCCAACCGGAAATGGTCAGAGGCAGCCCATAGTCTGGCGATGCGGGATCTGGATGCAGGTGTGCTGCTGGGATTGGAAAACACCATCCGCCACACTGAGTCACAGGGCCGGGAAGTCCACTATCGTACCCTGGAAGCACGGGATTGGCTGCGCAGCCTTGGCGTAACCCTTCCGGGAGAGTGACAAGTAAAGGAGTAACACAATATGGCAGAAGCATTAGAACTAACCACCGCCATTGTGAAGGCGCTGGACAAAAAACGCGGATTAAATATCGAAGTTCTGCACACAACAGACGTAACTACGCTGGCAGATTACTTTATCATGTGTTCTGCGGCCTCAACTACGCAGCTGCGTACCTTGGCCGACGCCTGTGAAGAAACGGCAAAAAGGATGGGCGAAGTGCCCCACCATGTAGAGGGCGAACGGAGCAGCGGTTGGGTGCTGTTGGACTACAGTGCCGTGATCGTGCACCTGTTCCTGCCGGAGCAGCGTGAGTTCTACGATTTGGAGCGCATGTGGCTGGACGCAGATCGGGTAGAGATCGATTCGTTCTTGGCAGAAGAGCAGGAATAATAAAAAATATCAATAATATTGAGAATAAGAAGGCGTGATTGAAAGTGAAATATGAGTTCAATGCCATTGAGAAGAAGTGGCAAAAAAAATGGCAGGAACAGCAGGTTTTCAAATGTGAAAACGGCGTAAAAACCAAGCCGAAATTCTACGGCTTGGTGGAATTCCCTTATCCTTCCGGACAGGGACTCCATGTGGGACACGCACGTCCTTATACTGCAATGGATGTCATTGCACGGAAAAAGCGGATGGATGGCTATAATGTGCTGTTCCCCATTGGATACGATGCCTTTGGTCTGCCTACCGAGAATTACGCCATCAAAAATCATGTGCATCCTGCGGTGGTTACCAAAGAAAACATTGTAAATTTCCGCAAGCAGCTCCAGATGTTGGGCTATTCATTTGACTGGGAGCGTGAAATCGATACTACCGATCCTGATTACTACAAGTGGACCCAGTGGATCTTCTTGAAGATGTTTGAGCATGGTCTGGCTTACAAAACGTCTATGCCGGTGAACTGGTGTACCAGCTGTAAGTGCGTTCTGGCCAATGAAGAAGTGGTCAACGGCGTCTGCGAACGCTGTGGCTCCGCTGTGGTACGGAAAGAGAAGAGCCAGTGGATGCTGAAAATCACTGAATATGCCCAGAAGCTCATTGACGGCTTGGATGGCCTGGACTTTTTGCCCCGGGTCACGATTCAGCAGAAAAACTGGATCGGTCGTTCCACTGGTGCCGATGTGAACTTCGGTACCACTGAGGGAGATGTGCTGACCGTTTACACTACCCGCTGTGATACGTTGTTTGGTGCAACCTATATGGTTATTGCTCCGGAACACGCCTATGTGGAAAAGTGGAAAGACAAGCTGTCCAACTATGATGAAGTGGCTGCTTATGTACGTACCGCATCCTCTAAGTCTGACTTCGAACGAACAGAGCTGGTAAAGGAGAAGACTGGTGTCGAATTGAAGGGCGTGAAAGCCATCAATCCGGTGAACAATGAAGAAATCCCCATCTTCATTTCTGACTATGTTCTGGCGTCCTATGGTACCGGCGCTATCATGGCTGTTCCCGCTCATGATACCCGTGACTGGGAGTTTGCAAAGGCATTTAATTTGCCGATGCTCCAGGTGGTTGCAGGATCCGAAGGGGAAGTGGATATCTCCACGGAAGCGTTTACCGATGTTGCCACTGGCGTCGGCGTCAACTCCGGGTTCCTGACCGGACTCAGTGTAGAGGACGCCAAGGCTAAAATGATCGAATGGCTGGAAGAGAAGAACGTGGGTTGCGCAAAGATTAACTATAAGCTCCGTGACTGGGTGTTCTCCCGTCAGCGCTATTGGGGGGAACCCATCCCTATCGTCAAATGTGCTAAGTGCGGTTATGTAGCGCTGCCCGAGGATCAACTGCCCCTACTGCTTCCGGAAGTGGAGAGCTACGAGACCACTGATGATGGGGAATCCCCGCTGTCTGCAATGACCGAGTGGGTAAACACCACTTGTCCCTGCTGTGGTGGTTCCGCGGAACGGGAAACTGATACCATGCCTCAGTGGGCTGGTTCCAGCTGGTATTTCCTGCGCTATATGGATCCGGACAATAATCAGGCGTTGGCATCCAAGGAAGCCCTGGATTATTGGGGCCAGGTGGATTGGTACAACGGCGGTATGGAACACACCACGCTGCACCTGCTGTACAGCCGATTCTGGAACAACTTCCTCTATGACATCGGTGTGGTACCTTATTCAGAACCCTATCACAAGCGTACGAGTCATGGCATGATTCTGGGTGAAGGCGGCGAAAAAATGTCTAAATCCAGAGGTAACGTTGTCAATCCCAACGATATTGTGGAACAGTATGGTGCCGATACTATGCGCACCTATATCATGTTCATCGGCGACTTTGCCAAGGCTGCCGCATGGTCTCCCAAGGCGGTTGCCGGCTGCAAGCGCTTCCTGGATCGTGTCTGGAATCTCCATGAACGATGTAACAATGACCTGACCTACAGCGAGGATAATGTGGCTGTCATCCACAAGGCCATTAAAAAAGTCAGTGATGATATTGAGGCCATGAAGTTTAACACTGCTATTGCAACGCTGATGGCGCTGGTAAACGATTTCTATGCCAACGGAGCGACCAAGGGTGATATGAAGGCGTTGATCCTGATGCTGGATCCCTTTGCACCACATATTTGTGAAGAGATGTGGGCAAACTTGGGCTTTAAGGGATTGGTCTGTGCCCAGCCTTGGCCGGAATACGACGCCTCCAAGACCCTGTCTTCCGTGGTTCAAATTGCGGTTCAGGTTTCCGGTAAAGTGCGTGCCAATGTGCAAGTGCCTGCGGAAGCCGAGGATGATGCTGTTGTGGAGATTGCGCTGGCAGACGACAGAATTCAGAAGCAGGCGGAAGGTAAGGAATTGATTAAGAAAATCGTAGTCCGCGGTAAGGATAAACAGATTAAACTGGTCAACCTGATTTTTAAGCCGGCTAAATAAAACGCATTTCTATACCCGTGCCTTACTGAGCTTGTTTCTTGCTTATTGCCGAAAAATTGCGCAATGACTCTTGACAACTTGCATGCTGAGGCGTAAACTATATAATAATGAAGCCTGTTTTATAAAGGCTTCCTGTGCCCTTGTCATAGACTCCCTGGGCATATCGAGGGGAGGGAAAATAGATGGCTGAAGTCCGTGTGAGAGAAAATGAATCTCTGGATAGCGCCCTGAAGCGTTTTAAACGTAGCTGCGTTAAGTCCGGTGTCCTGGCGGAGGTTCGTAAGCGCGAGCATTATGAAAGCCCCAGCGTAAAGCGCCGCAAAAAGTCTGAGGCAGCTAGAAAGAATCGCAAGAAATTCTACTAATTGAAAACAAACAAACCCCCCTGTGTTTTAGCACGGGGGGTTTCCTTTTGTCAAAAAGCATTCCCTCCAGAGCGTTTCTGAGGACTGGAGAAAATTTCCCGGGAAAAACGATGAATTTCGTCCCAGGAGAGCATTGCCCCAGATAAGCCGAACTGTTTGGATAGTTCGAGTTTCTTTCGAATGCTGTAAGCGTTGTCAAACTGAACCAGGTGAAGTTTACTTTCCGCTTGGTATGTAAAATACTGGGCAAAAAGGGCCTCGGAAAACCAGAACCGAGTAGCGTGTTTGGACATCAGTTGCTGCGCCTGATTCTCTTCCAAAGGTCGTTCCTGTCCAGGAGCACATGGAAGGAGAAAATCCCAAGGAGTACACTCAATGGCTAAGGCAACTCGTTTGCCCCATTGCTGCACCGCTTCCTGTAGACGGGCGGCGAGGGTTCCTCCGGAAAGTTGAGAAGAAATCATAATATGCCCGGCAGTCACATCTTTTGAAAAGTATTCCGGTACCCAGAATTCTAAGTTTTCCACTGCCAGTGCGCGATCCAATTCACTTACCAGCGAAGCGTATTGAGAAGAAAGCTCCCAATTTGCCACAACTCCGACCATGTGCCTGATATGGCACTCGGAAAGCAACTGTTCACAGAACCGGTCAAAGTTACCACGGCAGCAGGAAGCGGTACCACTGAGCATCAACAAGCCACCCTCCAATTCCAGTTCTGGCCGGGCACGGAGGAGCTGAAGGTTGGGACCGATGCGATAGGCCATATGAGCAAAGTCGACAGGAAAAGGCAATCGGGGCAGGGGAAGGCCTGGCGTCACTGCCAGAATTGTGCGCGGAAATTGCAACATTTTTGGATTCCCTCCTTGTAATCAAAAGTAAAAAATGGTAACATAAAATAGTTACGAATTGTAACCTTATAAACAACTTGATGGAACAGTACTATTTCGTGGAGGTATGCACATGTTTTCGTTGGTTCCGGACCGAATCGAGAATAGTTTTACCCAGGTCAAACCGGATGAATTAGAAAAGAATGGAATTCGTTTGGTGCTGGCAGACCTGGACAACACTCTGGCGCGCTACCACCAACCGGACCCAGATGAGGGCTTGAAAGGGTGGCGGGATCAACTGGAGCAGAAAGGAATTGCCTTGTTTGTGGTGTCCAACAGCCGCCGCCCCCAGCGCGCACAACGGTTTTGCACCGAATTGGGGATTCCCTATATCGGCCATGCCGCAAAACCTCATGCTGAGGCATTTCGAGAAGCCATGAATCAGTGCGGATGCCGCCCGGAAGAAACCCTAATGATCGGCGATCAGATTTTTACGGATATACTAGGCGCCCACAATGCGGGGATTCGGGCGATTTATATTCGTGCCATTGCCCTAGACAGTGCCTTCCGGAAAATACGGTACGGAATAGAGGCGCCCTTTCGAGCGCTTTGCCGCCTGAGAGGAGATAGAATATGAGCGCATTGTTTGGCGTAGCTGGCAATTCAACTAGGTTTACCGAGACGGTGAGCAAGGCCAGCGCCGATGCGCCCCAATGGCTCCGAGAGATCGGACTGGATGCGTATGAGTACCAGTGCGGCAAGGGCATCCGGGTAGTGCGATCCACTGCGGAGTTGATAGGGCACAACGCGGCGAAAGCCGGAATAGCGTTGTCCCTTCATGCCCCCTACTTTATTAACCTAGCCAATCCGGACCCGGAAAGTGTGAAAAAAGCCATCGGTTATGTGACCGCCTCTTGTCAAGCAGCACGCTGGATGGGGGCAAAGCGCATTGTAATTCACTCCGGCGCGCTAATGAAGCGAAGTCGGGGTGAGGCACTAAGGGTTGCGAAGGAGAACTTGGCGGTCATTGTTAGAGCTTGCGATGAGCTTGGGTACGGTGACCTGATCTTGTGTCCGGAGACCATGGGGAAAGTCAATCAGTTGGGAGATTTGGAGGAAGTGCTGGAGTTATGTGCAGTGGACGAGCGTTTGCTGCCCTGTGTGGACTTTGGGCACCTCTATGCCAGATCCTTTGGGGTATTGGAAGGAAAAGCGGCTTGTGTGCAAATGCTTGACCGCATTGCGGATGTATTGGGGGAGGAGCGAAGTGCACAATTCCACAGTCATTTTTCTAAGATTGAATTTACGCAGAAGGGAGGGGAAAAACGACATCTGAGCTTTTTTGATCCGGGCTACGGACCGGAGTTTCTGCCGCTGGCAGAGGAGCTTGCCCGGCGGGGCTGGGAACCTTGGGTAATCTGTGAATCGGCGGGAACCCAGAGTGAGGATGCACTGTCCATGAAACAAATTTATCGGGAGGTGTGCGAACGATGAACCATCTGGAAAAAATCAGTGTCTGTCTGGACAAAGGACAATTAGATGCGCTGATTATCACCAGTGAACCGGGCGAGTATTATGCCGTTGGGATGAAGGGCGAGGGCTTGGTTTTGGTAACGCGGGAGCGAAATTGCTATTTTACCGATTCGCGCTATATTGAGCTTGCAGAACAGACCGTTGCGAATGCAGCAATTACGATGACTACGCCAGAGCGTTCCCAGTTGGTGCTGGCGAAAGAAGTACTATCTGACTGCGGATTAAGACGTATCGGAATCGAAGAGCAATACCTGACCCTAGAGCAGTATCGAAAGATGGAACAGCTTTTTTCGGATGCGGTGACGTTCGTGCCAGCCAGTGAGTTGCTGACCGAACTGCGCGGCGCGAAGGATGCAGAAGAGCTGGCGCTGATGCGGAAAGCACAGGCCATAACAGATCAGGTATTTTTGGAGATTTTGAATAATCTGAAGCCGGGCGTTACGGAACGGCAGATTGCGGCGCGGATTACCTACCTGCAAATGCAGTACGGTGCGGAGAAAAACTCCTTCGATCCGATTGTTGCATCCAGTTACAGGGGGAGTATGCCTCATGCAATTCCGGATGACAAACCGATCCAAAGCGGGGAGTTTGTCACTATGGATTTTGGGTGCATCTATCAGGGGTACTGCTCTGATATGACGCGGACGGTGGCCGTTGGTCAGCCGACGGATGAAATGCGGCAGGTATATGATGCTGTGCTGCAGGCTCAATTAGCAGGGATTGCCCAGGCGAAGGCCGGCGTCCCAGGCTGCGATATTCACAATGCAGCTTGGCAGGTGTTGGAGGATGCCGGATACGGTGATTACTTTGGTCACGGATTTGGCCATGGCCTGGGCTTGGAAATTCATGAAAAACCAAACGCTAATCGCTCTAATCGAGAGCCACTGCCAGTAGGTGCGGTTATTTCTGCCGAACCGGGAGTTTATTTACCCGGAAAATTTGGGGTGCGAATTGAAGATGTGCTTTGGCTAACGAAAGAAGGTAATGTAAATCTGACACAATCACCCAAAGAGCTGATTGTCCTGGAGTGAATGAAGGGAAAGAGCGTGAGCATGAAGAAAAGATTAATATCAATAGGTTTGTTGTTGGCCATGGTGATGTCCCTGTTCAGTCCGGTGACAGCGCTGGCGACAGATACAGTGGCTGCGGAGCAGAATGAGACAGTTCAGGTATATGCGGAAACCGAAGGAGAAAATACCGATAATCTGGCAGACACCAGCGGGGAGCCGGAGGAACTGCCTATTGAGAAGCAGGTACAGGTGATCTCCGGAGTGGAAAGCACCTACAGCACTGTTTATGGTGGAGATAGCATTACACTAGCTCCGATAACGACTGGTGACGGTACATTCTCCTTTGCGTCAGATAACAGCGCAGCGGTAGAGATAGACGCAGCCAGTGGTGAAATGACAGTGAAGGGAGCCGGTGAGGCAACGGTTACCATCACTGCTAGTGAGACAGAAACCTATCAAGAGGCACAGATAACGACTCGGGTTACTGTGGAAAAAGCAAAGCAGACCATCTGCGGTGTTTCCAGCAGTTATGCTAAGGTTTATAAATCCGGAGGCACCTTTACCCTCAAGGGCAAAACCTCCGGCGATGGTGCGGTTACGTATAAGTCCGACGACACCAGTGTGGCAACGGTGGGCAAGTCCAGCGGAAAAGTGACCATGAAAAAACGGGGTGTGTGTACGATTACCGTGACGGCTGCCACTACCACAAACTATTCCAAGGCTACGAAGAAAATTAAAGTAGTACTGTATAAAAAGGCTGTGTCCCTGAAATCGTCTAAGTATTATAAAAAGAGCAAGTTCTATAAACAGTTAATGGCGTTGCAGTTAACTGGAAGCAATCGGAAAAATATCCTGACGATTGCTAACTCTCAGATGGGTTATCAAGAGGGCAACAAGCTTAGCCATTTGGGTGGCACCAGATGCGGCTCTAAAAACTATACAGAATACGGGTACTACTACGGTTTGCAGGGAGCCTGGTGTGCGATGTTTGTGAACTGGGGCGCCCGAGAGAACGGCACATCCAAAAAGGTAATCCCCGGCTATTGCGCTGTTATGAATTACTATTCCTACTACAATAAAAAGGGACAGCATTTCTACAGCTGGGCAAGGACAAAGGGCGGAAAGGGTAGCTATACCCCCAAAGCTGGCGATCTGATTTTCTACAGCACTCGTCTGGGCGGATCAACTCACCACATAGGCTATGTGCGCAGTTGTTCCATAAAAAGTGGGAAGATAACTGTAACAACCCTTGAAGGCAACACCAGTGATCAGGCTCGGAGCAAAACCTACACGTTGAAGTGTGGCAGAAACGGAAAAATCAGTTCCTGCTGGTACATCAAAGGGTTTGCATCCCCCAACTACTGAGAACCACACCGGAATGTTGTCAAAATGCTGAAAGGATTCTTCAAAAAGCGAAATATTTCGGTGGAAAGTTTTTCTTGACGATGACTCCTTTAGGTGTTATAATAGAAAACTGTGTAGGTTTGCAATATTGCCAAATGTGGGGGAATCCGACGGGTTCTCCGAAGGGATCCCACAGTGAAATGGCATTCCCTGTCAGACGATCCCAAACGATGTTATTACAGATAATCTGGGGCGCTGCACAATTGCGGCAATGGGGAATTACGAATTAACCCACACAAAAATTTCTTTCGTTTTTAGCAGAACAGGAATAAAATTCCTCCGTTTTGTTAAAATATAGTATCTTTTGAAGAAAGGAGGAACTATGCTATGCCTACTTTTAATCAGCTGGTTCGTAAGGGAAGAGAGACTTCTATCTATAAGTCCGCCTCCCCCGCACTGCAGAAGGGTAGAAATACCCTAAAGGACAGAGAGACTGATCTGACATCTCCGCAGAAGAGAGGCGTCTGCACTGCAGTTCGTACTGCAACCCCTAAGAAGCCTAACTCCGCACTGCGTAAGATTGCTCGTGTGCGTCTGTCTAACGGTTACGAAGTCACCGCTTATATTCCCGGTGTCGGCCATAACCTGCAGGAGCACTCCGTCGTCATGATCCGTGGCGGCCGTGTTAAGGATCTTCCTGGTGTGCGTTATCACATCATCCGTGGTTCTCTGGATACCCAGGGCGTCACTGGTCGTATGCAGGCTCGCTCCAAGTATGGTGCGAAGCGACCCAAGATCAAGAAGTAATCTTTAGCCACAACACTCTAAAAGCACTTTTGCGCTCTAGGCGCAAGGCGCAAGCCTTGCCAGGAGTCGTTTATCATATATTTTAACAGTGCGTCTTTACCGAATCGCGATAGCGGCGCACTGAAATATGGGTAGACCTCCGGCAGGCACTGGACAAGCAGGCACTTGTCTCGTACGGAAGTGAACATCACTTTCGAGTACCTATGAAATCATACTATGAAGGAGGGAAGTAAAGTGCCTAGAAGAGGAAACGTACCCAAGCGTGAGATTCTCCCCGATCCTGTCTATAACTCCGTTCTGGTGACCAAACTGGTCAATAGCATTATGCTCGACGGCAAGAAGGGCGTAGCCCAGAAGGTAGTTTATGGCGCTTTCGACATTATCCAGGAGAAAACCGAAAAGGATGCCCTGGAAGTGTTCCGCGATGCTTTGGAAAATATCATGCCTAGCCTGGAATGTAAGAGCCGTCGTGTTGGCGGTGCTAACTATCAGGTCCCCATGGAAGTCCGTCCCATCCGCCGTCAGACCCTGGGTCTGCGTTGGCTGACGAACTACTCCCGTGCACGCAGTGAACGCACCATGAAAGAACGGCTCGCAGGCGAGATCATGGACGCATACAACAACGCAGGTAACGCTGTCAAAAAGCGTGAAGACACCCACAAGATGGCAGAGGCCAATAAGGCATTTGCACATTTCCGCTGGTGATCATAACCCGTTCTATTTGCAAATTTTAAGGAGCAAACATTCATGCCAAGAAAAACCTCTCTTGAGAAAACAAGAAACATCGGTATTATGGCGCATATCGATGCTGGTAAGACAACTACGACTGAACGCATCCTCTACTACACCGGTGTCAATTACAAACTTGGCGAGGTTCATGAGGGCACTGCCACCATGGACTGGATGGTTCAGGAGCAGGAGCGCGGCATTACCATTACCAGTGCTGCCACTACCTGTTTCTGGCGGGATCACCGCATCAATATTATCGACACTCCGGGCCACGTTGACTTTACCGTTGAGGTGGAACGTTCCTTGCGCGTACTGGACGGTAGTGTAACCGTTTTGTGTGCCAAGGGTGGTGTGGAGCCCCAGTCTGAGACTGTGTGGCGTCAGGCCGACCACTATCAGGTTCCCCGTATGATCTATGTGAACAAGATGGACATTATGGGCGCGAACTTCTTCCATGTGCTGGATATGGTTCATGAACGGCTGAAAGCCAATGCGGTGCCGATCCAGCTGCCCATCGGTGCGGAAGATACCTTCCGCGGCATCATTGACTTAGTGGAGATGAATGCTGACATCTATTATGATGAGATGGGTCAGGATATGCGTGTGGAAGCGATTCCAGACGATATGATGGAGCTGGCTCAGAGCTACAGAGAACAGATGTTGGAATGTGTTGCCGACATTGATGAAGAGATCATGATGATGATCTTGGAAGAGCAGGAAATTCCCGAGGAAAAGATTCGCGCAGCCATCCGTAAAGGCACCATCAACAACCAGATGATACCCGTCGTCTGCGGCACTTCGTACCGCAACAAGGGTGTGCAGAAGCTGTTGGACTCCATTGTGGATTATATGCCGGCACCAACTGATGTTCCAGCTATTAAGGGTACCAACCCCAAAAATGACAAGGAAGAAGAACGTCCGTCTGACGATCAGGTGCCCTTTGCCGCCCTGGCGTTTAAGATTATGACCGATCCCTATGTTGGTCGGCTGTCTTTCTTCCGTGTGTATTCCGGCAGCGTCAAGACCGGTTCCTCCGTGCTGAATAGCACCAAGGGAAAGAAGGAGCGCCTGGGTCGGATTTTGCAGATGCATGCTAACCACCGTGAAGATATCGAGGAAGTGTATTCCGGAGATATTGTTGCGGCGGTTGGACTGAAAAACACCACCACTGGTGATACTTTGTGTAGCGATCAGGCTCCCATCATTCTGGAGTCTATGGAGTTCCCGGAACCCGTGATTCGCGTGGCAATTGAACCGAAGACCAAGGCGGGACAGGAAAAAATGTCCATCGCTTTGGTTAAGCTGGCGGAGGAAGACCCCACATTTAAAACCTACACGGATGAAGAAACAGGTCAGACCATTATCGCAGGTATGGGTGAACTACATCTGCAGATTATCGTAGACCGTCTGCTCCGTGAGTTTAAAGTGGAAGCAAACGTAGGTGCGCCTCAGGTTGCATACAAGGAAACCATCTGCAAGAAGGTGGATCAGGATACCAAGTATGCCCGTCAGTCTGGTGGTAAGGGTCAGTATGGCCACTGTAAGATTACCATTGAGCCCAATGAGTCTGGGAAAGGCTACGAATTCACCAATTCCATCGTTGGCGGTTCCATTCCGAAGGAATACATTCCCGCCATTGATGCTGGTATTCGGGGTGCGATGCAGGCTGGCGTTCTGGCAGGATATCCTGTCGTTGACGTCAAAGTAAACCTCTATGATGGCTCTTACCACGAGGTGGACTCCTCCGAAATGGCCTTTAAAATCGCCGGTTCTATGGCGTTCAAAGGGGCTATGCGGAAAGCGAATCCTTCCTTGCAGGAACCCATTATGAAGGTTTCGGTTATCGTTCCCGATGATTATATGGGTGACGTAATTGGTGATCTGAACAGCCGCCGCGGACAGATTCAAGGAATGGAGCCCAACAATGGCGCCACTCAGATTGATGCCTTCGTTCCTCTCAGTTCCATGTTTGGTTATGCTACCGACCTGCGTTCCCGTACACAGGGACGTGGTCAGTATACCATGGAACCCAGCCATTATGAGGAAATTCCCAAGTCCCTGGCTGAAAAGATTATTGCCAGCCGAGGCTCCGGAAACTGATTTTAATGCGTTGCTGGAAGTAGTTGTTGATTTTCCACGTATGATGGGATACAATGACTTGATGCAACTATTATTTACTTTTTAAACTAAAATTTACGATTTCTTACATTTAAGGAGGAAATTATTATGGCAAAGCAAAAGTTTGACCGTAGCAAACCCCATGTAAATATCGGCACCATCGGTCACGTTGACCATGGCAAGACCACTCTGACTGCCGCTATTACCAAGTATCTGGCATTCTCCGGCAAGGCCTCCTATACTGACTACGCTTCCATCGATAAGGCTCCTGAAGAAAAGGAACGTGGCATTACCATCAACACCTCTCACGTCGAATATGAGACTGACAACCGTCATTACGCTCATGTTGACTGCCCGGGTCATGCTGACTATATCAAGAACATGATCACCGGTGCTGCTCAGATGGATGGTGCTATCCTGGTTATCGCTGCTACCGACGGCGTTATGGCACAGACCCGTGAACATCTGTTGCTGGCTCGTCAGGTTGGTGTTCCTTATATCATCGTTTTCCTGAATAAGTGCGACCAGGTTGATGACGAAGAGCTGTTGGAACTGGTTGAAATGGAAGTGCGCGAAACTCTGGACTTCTATGAATTCCCTGGCGATGACACCCCCATTATCAAGGGTTCCGCTCTGAACGCTCTGGTCTCCGAATCCACTGATACCAATGCACCCGAATACGCTTGCATCAAGGAATTGATGGATGCTGTTGATAACTATATCCCCACTCCTGACCGCAAGGCTGACATGCCCTTCCTGATGCCCGTGGAAGACGTCTTCACCATCACTGGCCGTGGCACCGTCGCAACTGGCCGTGTCGAACGTGGTACCATTAAGATGGGCGAACCCGTTGATATCGTTGGTCTGGAAGAAGAGAAGAAGTCCTCCGTCGTTACCGGTCTGGAAATGTTCCGCAAGCTGCTGGAATTCGCAGAAGCTGGCGACAACGTGGGCGTTCTGCTGCGTGGCGTGTCTCGTGCCGATATTGAACGTGGTCAGGTTCTGTGCAAGCCCGGCTCCATCCATCCGCACACCAAGTTCAAGGGTCAGGTTTACGTTCTGAAGAAGGATGAAGGCGGCCGTCATACTCCGTTCTTCAACAACTATCGTCCTCAGTTCTATTTCCGTACTACTGACGTTACCGGTATCATTGCTCTGCCCGAAGGCGTTGAAATGTGCATGCCTGGTGATAACGTTGATATGGACGTTGAACTGATCACCCCCATCGCTATCGAAAATGGTCTGCGCTTCGCAATCCGTGAAGGTGGCCGTACCGTCGGTTCCGGTGTTGTTATCGGTATCAACGAATAATCGATATATTTGTTTTTAAAGGGATCGGCTTGCCGATCCCTTTTTCTCTTATGCAGTTTCATTGACAAGGACAAGCACAAAGGTATAGTATGGTAATATCGTACCGCAATATGACAAAATTTGATGCTTTGCGGGAAAGAAATGAGGGATGGGAATGCCTTCTCATATGGAACTGGGTGTGAGTAAAATTGTGCAGAATCTGTTAACCAGCTCTGCGGAGCGGCAACAGGGAAGTAAGGTGCTGATCCACTCACAGCCAGATAAAAAGGCAATTATCGCGATGATAGAGCAGTTGCAGATGGTGTTGTTCCCGGACTACTTTGTTAAGAAAAAAGTAAGCCGGTACGCAGCGGAATACTATATTGGCTCTGTCTTGGACGAAATATATATAAACCTTGTGGGTCAAGTTGCGCTGGTATTGTTGCAGTTGGATGTGTTTCAAAAAGCTGATGAGACGATTCGCAATGCGGAGGCGACGCGCATTGTGGAGCAGTTTATCGCAACGCTTCCTCAAATTCAGTCATACCTGTATATGGACGTTGACGCGGCGTTTGATGGAGACCCGGCAGCGTTTAATAAGGATGAGATTATTTTCTCTTATCCTGGGCTGTATGCGATTATGGTGAATCGGCTGGCTCATGAGCTGCACTTGCTAAAAGTCCCGCTGATTCCTAGAATCATGACAGAACATGCGCACAGCCTGACGGGGATTGATATTCACCCTGGAGCTACCATCGGGAAGTACTTTTTCATTGACCATGGTACAGGGGTTGTCATTGGTGAGACAACGGAAATTGGTGACTGGGTAAAAATCTATCAGGGAGTTACCCTAGGTGGTCTCTCGACCCGGGCGGGTCAGGGATTGCGCAACCATAAGCGACATCCAACCATTGAAAATCGGGTAACCATTTACTCTGGCGCATCCATTTTAGGCGGCGAAACCCGGATTGGGGAAGGGTCAATTATTGGCGGTAACGCGTTTATAACGAAGTCAGTCCCGCCGCACACCCGTGTCAGCATTCGCAATCCGGATCTGGAATTCCAGAGAGATGAAATGGAAGAGACAGATCAAAGCAAGTACTGGAACTAAATTACCGAGCAAAAAAGAAGTCCCATTCCTCATCGGAACGGACTTCTTTTTATGTTTCGACTTATCCTTTTTAGGTGGCTCCATGTAGGTTTCACGACTTTGATAAAGCTCCATCTTAGCGTGCAGATCCAGTAGTGTCAGAGCATATTGAGTGGCCTCTAACACAGGAACATCATAGCCGTCTGCCCGTAGCCGTGCAACCATTTCATCTTCCTGGTCATGTTGCGACCTCCAGTTCTTACAAGCGCAATCAAGCCAAGTCACCGGCAGCCTTAATTTTCACGCGGCTGGTGTTGCCAGCTTGTATAGCAGGCTGAATAGCCTCTGCTTTTGCTTGCTCAGGGGACTTCGTTGTAGTCAATCAGCTTTTCGTGGTTGCCGGAGACCTTGGAGGTAGATGAGCAAATCTTCATTATATCATTCGCAGATGACAATGTTGGAAAAGTATCTGGAGAGTTCTCAAATCTCATCCACTCGCTGTGTGAAGCCAGAAGGGTGAAACGCGTGGAGAATCCATATAGAGTGGAGGGAGGAAACGTCGATGTTGTATATTTTGGCCAGATGACGCATCTTAATTGGTTCGTCCTGGATGATGGCTTTGATCGGATCAATCAGTTCCACTCTATCATGTTGTTTCCCCCAGATATTTAACGCAAGCTGAACTGCTTCGACTGCCCGTTTCCACATAATCAGTTTCAGTTGATTCTGTTCGGTTTGAATGAGTAGCTTCATGCGGTGATTCGGCCCCAGATGCAGTTCATCGTGATAGAGGTAAACAGGGTAATCATGTTGGCACTCCAGAGGAGGAGCACCTGTCTGAGGGAAGGTGGAGCGGAGCAGAGGTTCCCGGTGTAACGTATGTTTTCGGAGCCAGGACGCTGCACTTAGTACATGGAGTCCTGTGTTGGTAATGATCGCAGGGGCCTGCGGACGGTCGCTTACAATCCGGAGAACGGTGTCCATGGTATGCTGATGTTTGGGCAGTTGCGTGATGACCTACTCCAGCAGTTCAATGGACAGGCTGGTGTTGCTGACCTAATCTCGGACAATGGCTTCCATTTTCAGGCGTACAGATCAGCACAAAATCCAGTTTATTAGAAAGATCAATTAACCGTTGATCTACCCGGGGGAGAAGCAGTACTGCATAATAAGGAATGAGTCTTACTTCTCCGGACAGAGCCAACTGATGAAAATTGGCACACTGAGCCTCTGCATCTCCGTTCACGGTGCGTACTCCAGCGTGGAGATAGACGTAACAATGCGATCCAAATGATTTGCACCGGCCTAAACGCTTGCGCTGCGTATGGAAGGGAGTTTTAAGAGGGATTCAACAGTAACACTCATCCCACGCCTCCAAAGGGGTTATTTGATCAGCATGACCAGGGTGGCAGCCACAATCAGTGCCAGACCCACAGCAGCTTTTTTGGATAGTTTTTCGTGAAGAATCAAATAGGAAAACAGGATTGTAATTAAAATACTCAGCTTGTCAATGGGAACCACTACGCTGGCGAGACCGTCCTGCAGGGCTTTGTAGTAGCAGAGCCAGGAGGCACCGGTGGCAACACCAGACAGGCAGATAAAGCCAAACTCTTTCTTTGAAATTTGGGTCAGTGTGTGCTGCTTTCCGGTGACAAACACAACAATCCATGCCATAACCAGCACCACACCGGTACGGATTGCCGTGCCTAGGGTGGATTCAACGCCCGAAATGCCAACTTTTCCGAGAATTGCGGTGAGGCTGGCAAAGACTGCGGAAAGGATTGCGTAGAAAAGCCAAGCCTTTTTGATCTTCTGTTCCGGAGCAGGTTGGGATGCTTCCTTTTTCTGAATCATCCAATAGGTTCCGATTGCGATGCCAACGATACCGATGATTTTCGGGATAGAAATCTCCTCACGGAGTAGAATAAAGGCAAGAATGATGGTCAGTATGGTGCTGGACTTGTCGATGGGGACAACCTTGTTCACGTCCCCCAGTTGAAGCGCCTTAAAGTAGCAGAGCCAGGAGGCACCAGTAGCCAATCCAGACAGGATAAGGAACAGCAGTGTTTTTCCGTCCAGCGTGGCAAGCTGGGACTGGGAGCCAACGACCCATACCATGAGCCAGGAGAATAGCAGTACAACGATGGTTCGCACTGCGGTAGCTACATTGGAGTCGGTTTCTTTGATCCCGCATTTGGCAAGGATCGAAGTCAAACCAGCGAACAGTGCGGATCCAAATGCAAACGCAATCCACATAAGTGACACCTTCTTCATTGCGACTGCCATCATTATACCACTTTTCACAGGAAGGTGGAGTATTTTTGGTCGGATTTGTGCGAATAAAGGGAGAAAAGTCAAAAAAGTTACGATTTCTGTTTTCATGCGGAATCCAGTGCGTAATCAAGGTTTCCTGGGTTTTATTTCATTTTTGAGTGCGGCTTTTTGTTAAAATTGTGACAAAGATGGGGCAACAGCAGGAAAATAAGGCTTGAATTCTGGCAGACACTGCGATACAATACAAGCGACAATTTAATAATGAGAGATGTTAATTTTGTTGTAACGCCGTTTCGTATAGAGAACGGCGGAAGGAGATTTGCAAATGAAACGCATTCTTGCACTGCTCTTGGCGGCCACTGTTATGGTGGGTACACTCTGCGCTTGCGGAGGTACCACTTCCGGAAGGAACTCAACTGCCAGCGACGAAACTAGCTCTTTCGGAGCCGATGCCCACGACAATTCCATCACCGTTGGCATCGCTCAGGACCTAGATGAAAGTCTTGACCCCTACACAATTACGGCGGCAGGAACGAGAGAGGTCTTATTCAACGTTTACGAAGGCTTAGTAAAGGCCGATTCGGACGGCAACTTCAATGCGGCCGTTGCGAAGGAGTACAATGTTTCCGACGATCAATTGACTTACACGTTTAAGCTGCGTGACGGCGTCAAGTTCCATAATGGGGAAACGGTAACCGTAGACGATGTTCTCTATTCCTTTAAAACTAGCGCCGCTACTTCTGTGGAGACATCCCTGGTAGAGGCGCTTTCTAATATTGACAGCATTGAGGCGACAGATGATTCAACTGTCGTCATTAAGCTGAAAAAAGCCTCTGCCGAATTCATCAGCTACGTTGCCTATGTCTACATTACCCCTAAGGATTATGCAGACAATAAGAACCAGCCCATCGGTACTGGTCCCTTCAAGTTCCTTTCCCGTTCCGTTCAGGAGAACGTAGTGCTGGAGAAGAACAGCGACTACTATGGTACTCCCGCTTACCTGGACAAGGTTACCTATAAGATCTATGAAGACGCAACCGCTATGGTGGCTGCACTGGATGCCGGTTCTGTCGACGTCTGTGCCCATCTGTCTGTGGAGCACGTTGAAGGTCTGAACGATAACTACAACGTTCTGGAAGGCACGATGAACCTGGTTCAGGCTCTGTATCTGAACAACAAGAAGACGCCCTTTGATAATGAAAAGGTGCGTCAGGCGCTGAGCTATGCGGTTGATGTGGATGCCATTCTGGAACTGACCGAAGATGGTCATGGTACCAAAGTTGGCTCCGCTATGTATCCCGCATTTACCAAGTATTTTGATGCGTCTCTCAGCGATCACTACGGGTATGATGTGGATAAGGCAAAGGAATTGCTGAAGGAAGCCGGCTATGCCGATGGATTCAGCTTTACCATCAAGGTTCCCTCCAACTATACGCCCCATGTAAAGACCGCTGAGGTACTTGTGGAGCAGTTGGCAGCAGTTGGCATCACAGCAAAAATTCAGCAGGTGGACTGGTCTACCTGGCTGAACGATGTGTATACTAACCGTGACTATGAGGCAACAGTAGTTGGCTTTGACGCCGCCACCCTGACCGCAGCTGCAATGCTGCAGCGTTACACCAGCAACTCTGACAAGAATATGTTTAATTATTCCAACGAGGAGTTTGACAAGGTTTACGCCCAGGCGGAAGCGTCTACTGACGACGTAGAGGCAACCAAACTGTACAAACAGTGTGAGCAGATTCTAGCGGAAACTGCGGCCAATGTGTATATCCAGGACCTGGCAGAATTTGTCGCCATCAATAAGAATTTGGACGGCTACAAATTCTATCCTATGTACGTCATGGATATGTCCACCATTCACTACGTCGAGTAATTAAAACTGGCGCATTCGTACCTGAAAGGAGGCGGGAAGATGAAATACCTTTTAAAAAAAATATTCACTCTCATTATTACGTTGTTAATTGTTTCGCTTCTCGCCTTCCTTGCTTTTCAGGTCATTTCTGATCCGGCGAGTGCCATGCTGGGTACGAGTGCAACGCCGGAATCCCTGGCGGCGCTGCGGGAGGAACTGGGACTAAATCGCCCCATTCCTGTGCAGTACTTCCAGTGGCTCACCTCATTCCTTCAGGGAGACTTTGGAACCTCTTATAGCTACAGTATGCCGGTGGCCAGCATGATCGCCCAAAAGCTGCCGATTACTGCGCTGCTCACCTTTTTCTCCTTTCTTATTATGATCGTGACTTCTATTCCGCTGGGGATCTTTTCCGCACGCCGGGAGGGAGGACTGCTGGATCGAAGCCTCACAGTAATCAATCAGGTTTTTATGTCGATACCACCCTTTCTGTTAGGGGTGGTGTTTACCTATTGCTTTGGTATTGGGCTGAAGTTTTTTGTGCCGGGGAATTTTGTCTCTTACAGGGAATCGTGGACTGGCTTTTTGGAGTATTTGATTTTCCCGGCGCTTGCCATTGCCATCCCTCGCATTGCTATGACGGTAAAAATGCTCCGCTCCTCTATCCTCAATCAGATGGGGCGGGAGTATGTGCGCACAGCCCGCAGCCGCGGAAGTACCAAAGATCGCATCCTGACCCATCATGTTTTACGCAATGCGATTATTCCTGTTATTACCTTTATCGCAACCTCAATGGCGGAAATCGTGGCAAGCAGTATTATCATTGAGCAGGTATTTGCGATCCCCGGGATCGGCGTGCTCCTGCTCTCGTCTATCAACAACCGCGACTTCCCGGTGGTTCAGGCCATTGTTATGGTTTTGGTGCTCTGGGTGGTAGTGGTCAACTTCATTGCGGATCTGCTCTATCAATTTATGGATCCACGCATCCGTCTTGACTGAGGAGGCCAGAGCCATGCTAGCCAAAAAGGTGAAACGATCCACCCGCAGCCTTAGCAAACAGAAAAAGAACACTCTTTTTATCATTGGCTGCGTTTTGTCCGGATTTATGGTGCTGTTGATTCTCATCAGCTTCTTTTGGACGCCCTACAGTACCACTACTATGGATGCCGCGTGTAAATTTGCACCGCCGTCCCTCAGCCACATTATGGGTTGTGACAGCTACGGTCGCGACATTTTTTCTCGTATCCTAGAGGGAGCTGGCACCAGTTTTCTAATCGCTGTTTGTGTTGTTCTCATCGGTACGCTAGTGGGCATTTTGACCGGTGCTTTGACTGGTTACTTTGGTGGATGGACAGACGAGGTGCTGATGCGTATCTGCGACTCGATTACTGCCTTTCCAGCAATCCTGCTGGCCCTGGTGATTGTTGCCTTGGTAGGTGGGAGCAAGGTGACCATTACTTGGATTCTTGGGGTTCTCTTTATCCCAAGCTTTGCCCGTATTGTGCGGGGGGAGTATGCGAAAGCAAAGGAACTGAACTATGTAAAAAGCGCTCGACTCATGGGCGCCAGCTCATTCCGAATCATGTTTAGCCATATTCTGCCCAACGCCATACCGGTTCTGCTGCCAGCGATTACCATTGGGTTTAACAATGCCGTTCTGGCAGAGGCCAGTATGAGTTACCTGGGAATTGGAGTGCAGCCCCCGGATGCCAGCCTGGGACGCATGTTGGCTGAGGCACAGATTTACCTGAAAAATGCACCTTGGTACGTACTGTTTGTGGGGATAACGATTGTACTGCTGATTCTCGGCTTCTCCATGCTGGGGGAAGGATTGCAGCAGAAAAAACGGTAGCAGAGAGAGGAGTCTGTCATGTTAGAAGTAAAGGACCTGCGGGTTCATTTCTGCAGCGCACCGGAAGGACATGACGCAGTGAAGGACATTAGCTTTTCAGTAGGCGATGGCGAAATCATTGGCATGGTAGGCGAATCCGGATCTGGCAAATCGGTGACAGCTATGGCGGTCAGCGGATTGTTACCCATGGGAGCGGTTGAGTGTTCAGGCAGCATTTGTTTAGACGGCCTGGATCTGCTGAACTGTACGCAGGAAGAGCTACGGTGTCGGCAGGGAACAGACCTGGCAGTGGTGTTTCAGGAACCTATGACCAGTCTGGATCCGGTGATGAAAATTGGACCTCAGGTAGAGGAATCTTTGCGTATCCATACGAAGCTGAGTGCGAAAGAGCAAAGAGCTGCGGCACTGGCGGCGATGGCAGCAGCAGAGTTACCGGATCCGAAAGGAATATATGAAAAGTATCCCCATGAACTGTCTGGTGGGATGCTACAGCGGGTGATGATTGCGGCAGCGATTATTTCACATCCGCGCCTGTTGTTGGCTGACGAACCTACGACTGCCTTGGATGTGACGATCCAGGCACAGATTTTAGCATTACTGAAGAAAATTAACGCAGAATGCGGCACATCAATCCTCTTCATCTCCCACAATTTGAATGTGGTACGGAAGCTGTGTTCGCAAATTCTGGTGATGAATAAAGGCCGTATTGTAGAACGGGGAAGTACCGATCAGATTTTCTATCATCCCCAGGAAGACTATACGCGCCGGTTGATTGCTGCGATTCCAACCCGTACCCACTGGCTGTATTGAGCTTGGAAAGGACTGCTTTTATGACGAATCAACCTGTTCTGGAAGTAAAACATCTGAATACGTGGTATCGTCAGAGTGGTGCGTTGAAGTCCCGGCGAAATCGGCAGCAGGTTCTAAAGGACGTGAATCTCACCATCTATGGGGGAGAAGTGTTGGGTGTTGTCGGTGAAAGCGGCAGCGGAAAATCTACCTTGGCCAGAGCTATTTTGGGGATGCTGGATGAATATGAGGGCGAAATTATCCACTACACTAAGCGTCCTCAGATGGTGTTCCAGGACCCCTACAGTGCGTTGAATCCAGTGCGAACCATTCGTTGGATACTGGAGGAACCGTTGAAGGTTTATGGAAAATACAATGCGGCGGAACGGAAACAGCGAGTTGTTCAGACCTTAGAAAAGGTTGGCTTGGGGGAGGAATATTTGGATCGAAAGCCCCCTCAGCTCTCCGGTGGTCAGCGGCAGCGCATCTGTATTGCTTCTGCGTTGATTCTCCGACCAAAGCTGGTGATTGCTGACGAAGCAGTTTCGGCATTGGACGTGACCATTCAGGCACAGATATTGCAGTTGATGGTTGCGCTCAAAAAAGAATTTCACCTAAGTTATCTGTTTATTTCCCACGATTTGAACGTTGTCTATCAAATCTGTGATCGTGCGGTAGTACTGAAACGAGGAGAGGTTATAGAGGCCAATACAGTGGATGAGCTGTTTGATCATCCACAGCACCCCTATACCAAGCAGTTGTTGGATGCCGCGGAGTAAATCTGGTGGCATACGATAAAGTCTCGAAAAAAAAATAGAGCTTGTCAGAATGACAAGCTCTATTTTTCTTCTAAGCAGCCTGGATTGGAGCGTTGCAAAGAACTGAGCACCATACCAGATATAATTAGAATGGCGCCGGCGATCCCCATCAAAGTTATGGATTCGTTGACGCAAAAGGCCGCGGTGACCATAGTGACGAATGGGATGGCATAGATGTAGATGTTGGTGCGTAGCACGCCAAGCACATAAATCGCAGAGTTCCAAGAAACATAACAGAGCGCACTGCCCATAATTCCAAGGAACAGGATTCCTGCTAAAATTTTAGGGGTAAGCAGCATGGAGCAGTTCATAGGGGCGTGCTCCCAGAATAGAAGGGGCAGGGTGGTGAGAACACCATAAAACATCAATTTTCTGGAGATCAAGTAGCTGGAGAAACGTTCACTGTAGCCCCTCAAGATCATGTTAAAGACAGCCCAGGAAACAGCTGCACCGAGAGCGAGCAGATCGCCAACAGGGTTTAGCTTTAGAACGAGGGAACCGTTCAACACAACCATAATCATACCGCAAAAAGAGATTGCAATCCCTAAGACAGTGTACCTGGTCAGGCGTTCGGAGCACTGAGGCAGAAGAACTAGCAGGAGAGCGGTAAAGACAGGCGCGGCAGAGACTAAAATACTGACGTTAGAGGATTGCGTGAGCGTAAGAGCCGTATTTTCTGCCATGAAGTATAGGGTGTTGGAGAACAGTGACATGAGGAGAAATCCGATTTCATCTTTCCAATGAAAGTACCACTTGGGGCACATACACCATAACACAGCGTAGGCCAGAATGAAACGCATCATCATGGTCTGAAGCGGGGTATAGAAGTCCAGCAGCATCCGGCTGACAATAAAGGTAGTACCCCATACGATAATACAAAAAATGGCACAAGCATGCCCTGTAACTTTAGAACTTTTTTTCATGTCTTCACTCATTTCCGGAAGGGAATCCTTTTTATTCTATTAGAAAAGACAGAAGACGTCAAGAAGAGATGAAGAAAGTATTAAGAAATTATGAAAAAACGTACACAGCTCTCTTTTTGTGTTATAGTTGGCATCATGGTACTTTGCGCATTAGCGTGAAGGCCCCCTCTGGCAACTGCCAGAGGGGGCCTATCTGGTTTGATTTATTGGTTTTTATTGGTTTCCAGCAATTCAGCGCGGATATCCAGCAACCGTTCGGACAGATCGACAAAGTAGTTCTGGGGATTTTCAAAGCGTTTGATTTCATCCCATAGCAGCCCTACATGCTTGATACAGTTCTCACGAATCTCATCAATGGAGGGCAATTCGTAAACCAGTTCACCACCTTTGAAGATCGGTTTTAGCAGTTCTTCAGCAGAGAAGTTGGAGACCTTTTTCCGCTTCCAGGTGAAAGAGGGATCAATGAGTTCATACTCTTTGCTGTCGTCAATGACCTCGTCGTGGACAGTCAGCACATCGGCGATGGCTTTTTTCGTATCCCGATCATAGAGGCGATAAACTTTTTTAAAGTGGGGAACTGTAATTTTTTCCACATTTTCGCTGACTTTAATCTTGGGAATGATGTTGCCTGCCTCATCTTCGATGGCGGCCAGCTTGTACACGCTGCCGAAAACAGGATCGCTCTTGGAAGTGATCAATCGTTCACCAACACCAAAGGAGTCCAGGCGGGCACCTTCCAGCAGAAGGCCACGGATGATATATTCATCCAGGGAGTTGGAGGCAACGATTTTGCACTCGGTGAGACCAGCATCATCTAGCATCTTTCTTGCTTCCTTAGACAGGTAGGTCAGATCGCCGGAGTCGATGCGGATTCCACATTTCCGAATGCCTTGCGGCCAGAGAACCGTTTGGATGGCCTTGATGGCGTTGGGCACGCCGGAGCGCAACACGTTATAGGTGTCTACCAGTAGGGTAGCGTTATTGGGGTAGAGCTTGCAATAGGTCTCAAAAGCGGTGTATTCGTCCGGGAACATCTGAACCCAGGAATGAGCCATGGTGCCGGTAGCAGGAACGTGGTAGTCCCGGTCAGCCTGCACGCAGGCGGTACCAACACAGCCGGCAATATAGGAGGCACGAGCCCCTAAAATAGCAGCGTCAGCACCCTGAGCGCGGCGGGAACCGAATTCAGCCACAGGCCGACCAGCGGCGGCACGAACAATCCGATTGGACTTTGTAGCAATCAACGATTGATGATTCAAAACCAGGAGAATGTAAGTTTCGATAAACTGTGCCTGAATGGCAGGCGCGCGTACCGTCATGATAGGTTCACGGGGGAAGATCGTTGTTCCCTCCGGGACGGCCCAAATATCACCAGTGAAGCGGAAGTTTCTCAGGTAATCCAGGAATTCCTCTACGAAGCCACCTTTGGAGCGGAGATATTCGATATCTTCTTCAGTAAAGTGCAGGTTCTTAATATAGTCTATGACCTGTTCCAAACCTGCGGCAATCGCAAAACCGCCTTTATCCGGAATGCTCCGGAAAAAGGCATCAAAATAGGTAATGCGGTTTCTCAATGGCGTTTGAAAATAACCATTTGCCATGGATAACTCATAAAAGTCGCACAGCATCGTAAAATTTGTCTGATTATTCATTACATATCACTCCCAGATAAGTCAATATTTAGTGATTGCTACAATTCTTTCATTCCGCGCTGATTTTAGGTTTATTTAAGAATTAAAAACTATTATAATAGTCAAAGTGCCGAAAAGCAAGTGCATTTCCAGCTGTCACGACATCTTTTGAGGTAAATTTGCCAATGAATTTCTTTCTTTGCCCCCTTTGTGGGCAACCATTACATCGAGAATTACATAGTTATCTTTGTCCAAAAGGGCACTGTTATGACATTGCTGCCGCTGGTTATGCACATTTATTGCCGGTAGGGCGAAAGCATTCCAAATCGCCTGGGGACGACAAGGGGATGGCACTGGCTCGAAAAAAATTTCTTTCCAACGGATATTATAACCATTTAATGGAAGGATTATTGGGGCTTTTTCAGGAAAATACCGGGGCAGAGCCAGTGATTTTTGATTCCGGCTGTGGCGAAGGATACTACACCGCTGGGATATTTCATGGATTGACTGCGAAGGGGAAAAAGCCTAAAATGGCTGGTGTCGATCTATCAAAGCATTCGCTGCGCTGGGCGGCAAAGCGGGCACCGGAGGTTGCATTTGCGGTAGCTTCGTCCTATCATTTGCCAGTGGCAGATGCGACGGTAGATTTACTGCTGAACTGCTTTTCACCTCTGGCCATTGAGGAATTTCACCGGGTGATCAAACCAGGGGGGAAGTTCTTTTACGTGGTGCCGGCACCACAGCATCTGTGGGAACTGAAAGCAGTTTTGTACCCCACTCCCTACTTGAATGAGGAAAAGCAGATTCCCTATGATGGATTCTGCTATCAGGAAATCCGCCGTGTGGAACGGCGCATACATCTTCCGGATCAGGAGACCATCCGGAATCTTTTTCAAATGACACCTTATTATTGGAAGACACCGTTGGAAGGCAAGAAAAAGCTGGAGCAGCTTTCCACGCTGGATGTTCAGACTGCGTTTGACATCCACGTGTTTACCCGTGAAAATTGAAACGGGGCTTGCGTCCGATGGTTCTGTATACCCTGTATACACAGAAATACTAGATACAGAGTCCATACTGTGTCTTCAGGAGGACAAAAGAATGGAAAACAAAGAACGACAAATGCCAGTGCGGGAAAAGAAGAAGGTTATTTTCCCGCAGTTGCGCAGCAAATTGAAACCAATCGCATCCCTTGGGCGCAGGATTGTGGGAGACGATATACGAGTCTTTTGGTCTCGTGTTCTCTTTTTGTTGGGGCCCTTGGTTGCACTGTTTCAGGTTGAGCTGTTGAACCAAACCAATCCGTACCTGAACTTAGAGCCGGGCGAATTCATTATGAACATGGTCTGGTACTATATTGTATTCTTCCTGTTCTGGCTGGTCCTGGGACGGAGGCGCAGGACGATTGTGGTATCCTGTATCTTCTTTGAGGTGATCGGGATCATTAACCACTATGTATTGGAATTCCGGGGACGGATTCTCTTCCCTCACGACATTGCCAGTGTCCGAACGGCGGCAAATGTGGCGACGGAGTATGATTTTACCCCTGACTACTATATTTATGGTACGCTGGCGCTGATGCTGCTCTATTTCCTGGTGGTCAAGTTTTGTATGGTGCCGCAAAAACAGCGGAGCTATTTTCAGAAAAGGTACGTTAACTGGCTTTTGGGTGCAGCTGCTACCGGGTATATTATCGCGTTCTTCTTTACTGCTTGGCTGCCCAGCCAAAATATTAAGACCCAACAGTGGAGAACCCAGTCCAACGGCTTTGTGTTGAATTTCACCATTGCGCTGCGATACAGTGCGGTGGACAAACCGGAAGATTACTCGGAAAAGAACATGAACGAACTGGCACAAGACTTGGCAGGGCAGTATGGAAACGCTGGTGAGAGTGGGATTGACCTGTACGCTGACAGCTTTATAAACAGCGGGAAATCCAAGAAAATCAAAACCACTACCGTTGGCGGCGATACGGCAACCAAGACCCAACCTACTAATATCATCTGCATCATGGATGAAAGCTTTGCGGATATGAGCATCTATGATAAGTTGCAGGTCAACGGGGAAACATTGCCCTTCTACAGCAGCCTGTCTGACAATACGATTAAAGGCTGGATGTATTCGCCGGTTACCGGCGGTGGCACAGCCAACGTGGAATACGAATTTCTCACGGGGAATAGCTCCGCGTTCCTCCCCAGCGGAACCGTACCCTATCAGCTGTATGTGAAGGATAGACAGTCCTCACTGGTATCGCTGATGTCTGCGCTGGGCTATCACACCACGGCGTTCCACCCATATGTATCTTCCGGTTGGAACCGGCCGTTGGTGTACTCCTACATGCGATTTGATGATCAGATTTATGAGGATGATTTGGAAAGCCCGGAGTATGTGCGCGGCTACGTTTCGGATCAGTCGGACTTTGAGCAGATTCAGTCCATTACGGAAAGTGCCAATGGCGAACGGAATTTCATCTTTAACGTTACCATGCAGAACCATGGCGGCTATAACCAAGGCTGGTATAACCTTCCAAGGGTGCTTTCTTTGACCGGTACCATGTTTGGTACCAGTGATTATACCGAGCAGTATCTGGCCCTTATGCGGAAGACTGATGACGGTCTTGAAGATCTGATTGATTACTATAGCAAGGTGGAGGAACCCACTATGATCGTGCTCTTTGGCGATCATCAGGGAAAACTGACCACTGCTTTTTATGAACAGCTTTTCGGCAAAAATACCGACTACCTGACGCCGGAAGAGAATCAGATGGAGTATATTACGCCCTTTATGATTTGGGCCAACTATGATATTCAGGAAGCAAAAGACGTGATGCTTTCCACCAACTACCTTGGTATGCTAACGGCAAAGGCGGCGAACCTGCCTATGACCAACTACATGAAGTTCCTGCAAAATCTGTACGAAGAGCTTCCTGTAATCAATACCAACGGCTACATTACACCGGATGGAAAACTGACAGAAGAAGCCGAGGAACTGACGGAAACGCAGCAGGAACTGCTGAAGCAGTATCAATCTCTAGCCTACTGTAATTTGTTCAGTCGCTTTGAGCAATTGGATAAATCATTCTTCCGACTGGCCAGTCTCAGCTTAAATATGTGACCAGTTCACGGCTGCGTGAAAATGAAAGAATTGAAGTCATGACCCCCGGCATTGCCGGGGGTCATGACTTAGAAAAACCCCCTTGCGTAATATATTGCTTGTTACGCTGCGTAATGTTGTAAAGTATGGGGTGTTAGGAGGTGAAGAGCTATGTCTAAATACACGACAGGAGAAATTGCAAAGCTTTGCGGTGTAACCGTCAGGACGGTGCAGTACTATGATTCCCGGAATATCCTTGTGCCTGATGAACTGAGCGAAGGTGGCAGACGGCTATACTCCCAGGATGACTTGCGCAAACTTAGGATAATTTGCTTCCTGCGAAATATCGGCTTGCCGATCAACAGCATTGCCGAGCTTTTTGCGGAAGAAAATTCCGAGGAGATCATTACGCTCCTTTTGGAACAGCAGAAAACTGCACTCCAGAAGGAAATAGTGGAATGCCAGGAAAAGCTCCAAACATTAGGGGGGGTGGTAAAAGAGCTTAAAACAATAGAACATTTCTCCGTTGAATTCATCGGTGATATAGCTTACAAAATGAAAAACCGGAGAAAACTTCGAAAAACAAGAATGGTCATGCTTGCCATTGGAATTTTTATGGATACCATTGAGGTGGCAACACTGGTTCTATGGATCACAAAAGGCATCTGGTGGCCCTTTGCCCTAGGAATGAGTTTGGCGGTGGTTATGGGTATTTGGGTTTCCGGGTACTATTTCAGGCGTGTAGCCTATATTTGTCCCCAATGCCACAAGGTGTTCAAGGCAAACTTCCGGGAAGCCTTCTTTGCAAGACATACGCTTAGCCTGAGAAAACTTACCTGTACCGAATGTGGGCATCATGGTTTCTGCATTGAGACGTATGTTGACGCCAACTCGGGCAATGCATAACGAAGGAAGACCAGTATGATTACAATCCAACATCTCACGAAACGTGGTTACCGGCATCGCATCCAGGGTGAAGCATAAAAGTTTAGTGACAGCGGGACTATCCATGTTGGTCGTTTTTGTTATCCTGTCTGGTTCCTCCCAGCTGTCTGTGCTGGAAGGGACATAAACATCCAAATACTTTTTTCAATTTTTTGCCCCCGATTGCGTTTTGCAGTCGGGCGCATTTTTCATGTTACAATAAAAGCTGCCCCCTCGAAGAGGGGCAACCAGGTAAATGTGCGGCTAGCAAATCTGTGGGGATTATTAGACCAAGCCACAATGCACCTCCGCTGAACGAACCGTGGGCGAAAAGGTGCTCAAGTGCGAAATCACGTCCAGCGAGTTGCCGCAGGAAGCGTTGGAGCAGCTAGCGGTTGTTGTTTCGGGAATATTTAACTTTTTGGCATTCGTTCTATAGCCGGACGATTCTGCACTTTGGGAAGGCGAATACACCCACGCCGGTGCTGCCGAAACGCAGGCTTTTCACAGGGGTTGTTTTCCTTAGAGACAAGCCCACATTCTGAGCATACACCGTCTTCATCATACGTGTACTCTTCAAAGCCTGTAGTAGATCAATCCGTTTATGTAGAGGGTCAGATTGTCCGCATGGCGACATGTCAGCTCATCTATCGTGCTTTTGCCGCCATCAAACCAACGTTGGTACAGCTCTTTGTCAGTTTCCTTCACCGGAGTTGAAATTGTATGTTTCATATGACCACTGCCTCCCGGTTCCTGTTTTTGGTTCCGAGAATTTTTGATTTGCAGTTACGTTACGGAGTGTTATAAACGGCTGCAATTTCTTTGTTGGAAAGACCGGGGATTTCCGTGCTGTCCTCCAGATAGATCACCTGGTCAATGCCATCTACACCAGTTAAGGTGGCGGTGATGGCCCAGGCGGACAAGGTAGCGTGTGCGTCTGCGTCCAGCAATACGTTGCGCCACACATCGTTTATGGTCAGGAAACAGGTCTTACTTTTTATCTTTAGCGTAACGCCTTCGGAAGTGGTAGGGAAGAAGCTGTGCAATCCTTTGGTTTGGGGACCGGTGCAGAGGGCATCCAATACAGCCTGAGCCGCTGAAGATATGGAAGAATCGGAAGCTTGTACCTCTCGCGGTTCTGCGACCACATCAACACCGTTTTCAGACAGAAAGTAAAGGGGGACGTTTATGCCGACTGGGTCAGCACTTTTACCAGACAGATCAAAGTCATCGGTGGTCAGCGGGAGGGTTGTATTGGGAAGTACCCGTTCTCCGGCAGAAAGAAGGATGACACCGTCAATGTCCTCCAGTTGGGTTACGGTCAGAACCACAGCGGCGTTGGCCACCGTGAGGTCAGCACCAGTCAGTTCACTGTACTCACTAGAGAAATTGAGCGTCAGAACAGAATCACTCAATTTTTTGCTAATCAAAGTGACGCTGCTTGGAAAGAGCGGGTCGTGATCTGCGTCCTTTGGGTCAGCCAAGAGCCATTGGATCAGCTGTTGCACAGAATCCTGCTTGGGGTCGAGAATCCTGGATTCGGGTATGAGCGCGCTGTCAGAGGTCATGTTGCTAGACAGAAAGTAAACTCGTATGGTGTGTTCCGTAGTGGCAGAAGTTTTGGACTGTCCAGCGCAGAACAACGCAAGTAAGAGCAAGACGCACAAAGGCAGGCAAATCCATTTTTTCATGACCGTCCCTCCTGTGCCAGAGGCAGCGTGACCAGAAAACGGCTGCCGCCATCGGAACCTTCCTCTAGACGGATGGAGCCGCCTGCGTGAATGACTGTATCGTGGACAATGGACAGACCAAGTCCGGTACCGCCAGCCTCCCTAGAGCGGGCCTTATCGACTCGGTAGAACCGTTGGAATACTTTGTCCCGATCCGTAGCGGGAATACCGATTCCGGTGTCCTCTACCGAGAAAACCACATCTTCGCCGGCAATGCCCAGCTTTACCCAAACGCTGCCATGGGGCACGTTGTATTTAATGGCGTTTTCAATCAGGTTGTTGACGATGCGGGACATATTGTCTCCGGAGATGTGAACCAGGCATCCGGACTCTAACTCGGAACGGATGACGATTCCCTTGCTCTCTGCCAGGGGCAGCAGCAGGTGGATCGCATAGCGCACCTGAGGGGCGGCATCAATCATATCTCGCTGCTCCTGTACGCCGCGATCCAGTTGCGCTAAGGAGAGCAACCCTTCTGTAATTCTGGCCAGCCGTTCGGCCTCCCGGCCAATGTCTATCACAAACTCGCGGGTCAGTTCAGGGTCGATATTGGGATCTTGTAGGATAGAGTCGGATAATAGGCGAATGGAGGTCAGAGGCGTTTTCAGTTCATGGGATGCATCGGCCACAAAACGGCGACGTAATTCTTCGTTTTCTTGAATGCGTTCAGTTAAGTGGTTGAACTCATCCGCCATTTTAGCCAGTTGATCCTTGCCCTTAACTTGGATGCGGTGGGAGTAATCACCTTCTTGAAAAGTGTGAATGGCGGCCAAAAGATGGTTCATCCGATAAGTCACCATGCGGGAGAGCATGACGCTGACCAGAACTGCGAAAACACAGACAAACAGGGTGATGTTCCTAAGATTGGATTGCAGTCCCAGAAGGATTTTGGCCTGTTCCGAATCGTATTCGTAAATATAGACTGCACCAATGATGGTACTGCAATAGGTAACCGGTGCAGCCGCCTCGCTACGGAAGGCGTTATCCTGAAAAGCGGAGTGAAACACGTCCTGTCCATCTAAAGCCTGAATGAGTTCCTGGAAAAGGGCATACTGCCGCTTTGTTTTGCTGTCCTGGGTATCGTATAGGATTTTCGCATCGGGATCGGTTACCACAACACGCGTCAGGCGGCTATCACCTACCAGGGTCATCACTTGGTTGACACCATCAGTTCCCAGCTCTTCAAGCTCCGCTAAATTAGAAGCGATCATTTGTGCCTCAGTCAAAATACTCTGCTTGGATTGAAAGACCAGGTTTTGGGAGGCCAAAAGCGGATAGGTGTTTAGCAGCAGGAGTACGATTGCGATGATAATCATATAGGAGAGGGCAAACTGGAGCTGAATATTTTGACTGGGATGAAAAACAGGCCATTTTGTCTTTTTCATCCGGATTACTTCCTGCCCATAGTGTTGCCGTTGCTTTTCAAGTAGTAGCCAACGCCCCACTTGGTCATGATACAGGTGGGTATAGCGGGGTTCGGCTCCAGTTTTTCCCGTAGACGGCGGATGTGGACATCTACGGTTCGATCATCACCCTGGTATTCATAGCCCCAAACCTGATCCAGCAGACTGGTTCTGCTGAATACCCGATCTGGATTTCGCATCAGCAGCTCCATTAAATCAAATTCCCTTGCTGTTAAAGTGACCGGCTCCCCATCTCGGGTAGCACTGCGGGAGCCTAAGTCTAAGGTAATAGGGCCGCAATGGAGCTGTTGGGGAGGTTGGTTGGATTTTTGTTCCGCTCCGGATCGGCGCAAAAGGGCACGAATCCGAGCCTTGAGTTCCAGAATGTTAAAGGGCTTTGTGACATAGTCGTCTGCCCCGCACTCAAAGCCCATCAGCTTGTCAATGTCAGCGCTGCGGGCAGTGAGCATAATGATCGGAACATTGGAAAAGGAGCGGATTTTCATACACGCTTCCAACCCGTCAATTTGGGGCATCATTAGATCTAGAATTACTAGGTCAGGCAGTTCAGTACGAGCTAAATTGACAGCGCTTTCTCCATCATACCCCGCGATTACGTCGAACCCATCGTGCTCCAAATTAAATTTGATCCCTTTCACCACGATTTTTTCATCATCTACAACCAAGATTTTCATTTGCCTTACCCCACTGTAATGTATGGTCGGAGGGAGTTTAGAGTAGCATCTCCAATCCCGTCGACTTGAACCAGTTCTTCTACTGTATAAAAGTTACCGTGCTGATTGCGGTAGTCAATAATTGCCTCTGCCCTTACGGCGCCGATTCCCTTTAACCCCTCCAGCTCTGCCTGGGTAGCCGTGTTGATGTTCAGGGTTTCGCCGGAAGTCAGCTGATTGCTAGCGGCAGAGCGGCCCGTCAAGATGGCTTCTTCAGAGGCATGGTGCTGGGTCTGCACCTGGATATCCTGGTACCTGCCACCCAGAGAGGGGAGCAGGAGAGCTTGGAAGAAGCCGATGGCCATAACAGCAAGCACTACGATCCAGGGCAGTGGTTTTATTCTGTCAATTTTCATGATTTTCACCGTTTCCCGTTGCACAGCAGTGACCGTTCTGCTATAATAAACAAAAGGTATGTGTCGAATGAGGGCGGAAAGTCCCATTCTGCACTTCTTCTTTATGTTCAATCACATAAAATAATTATATCATAGATAGTAGGGGTTTCCTATGAAAAGATTTCGTTTCATTTCTATTTTTCTCGCTTTTGCCATCCTTATTTCCTTGATGCTGCCCAGCGCCTATGCGGCATCCTCAAGTGTGAAGGGGATGACGGTAGAGGCGAAGGCAGCACTATTGCAGGATCTGGATTCCGATACGGTTCTGTATGCACAAAAGGCGGATGAGAAGGTTTATCCCGCCAGTTTGACCAAGATCATGACGGCACTGCTGGTATTGGATGCGGTGGATGCCGGGAAGCTGTCCCTGGATCAGGAGGTGACCGCTGGCGGAACTACCTGGAACGGGTTGGAGTCAGACACCTCCAGCGCCAATATTCAGGTAGGTGAGAAACTGACGGTGGAAGAGCTGCTCAAGTGCCTGCTGATCCAGTCAGCGGGGGAGGCGGCCAACGTATTGGCGGCAGGGGTTTCTGGTTCCATTGAAAATTTTGTTCAGGATATGAACAAGAAGGCAGAGGAGCTGGGGTGCAAAGGAACTCACTTTGTGAACACCAGCGGTATGCCCGATCCCAACCACTATACTACCTGTAATGATCTGTACCTGATGGCAAAGGCAGCGATGCAATACGATGAATTCAAAGAAATCGTTGCTTCTGTTGACTGTCGTATCGGAAAGACCAACAAGAGTGAGGAGCGTCACTACTATAATACCAACGGCTTGCTGTCCAACATGCGTTACTCAGGTTACGTTTATAGCAGCTGTATCGGGATTAAAACTGGATCCACAGAAGATGCCGGATACTGCTTGCTCTCTGCGGCGCAGCAGGATGACAAAACCTTGGTTGCGGTAGTGATGGGCTGTGAGAATCCCACTGACAAGGCGGGAAATATCAAGCGACTGCAATTTTCAGAAAGTTCTCGGCTGCTTCAGTGGGGATTTGATAATTTTTCAGAACGGACCATCTTGGACAGCACGTTCCCAGCGGGAGATGTAAAGGTAACCCTGTCCAAGGAGGCAGATCATGTTGCAGCGGTTCCGGAAGGGACTGTTTCCGCAGAATTGCCCAATGATATTTCCATTGATGATTTCGACATCGCCACCGACCTCTATGAATCGGTAGCAGCACCGGTAAAAAAAGGTGATGTGTTGGGCACGATGACCGTGAGTTTGGACGGCGTGGAGTACGGAACGGTAAACTTGGTTGCGGCCAATGACGTTAGCCAATCCGTATGGCTGGCCAGAAAAGCAGCAGTGCAAAATTTGTTCTCAAAACTCTGGGTCAAAATTTTGGCGGTTGTCATTTTAGTGGGGATTGTCTATCTGGTTCTGCGCTTTAAGGTCTTTAAGCGTAAACGGGGCTCCTATGGCGGTTCCAAACGGCGTAGTGCCGGTGGTGGTTATCGGGGCGGGCGCCGTAGAAGAAAGTAAGAAATGGCTAAAACTAATCAGAAATAAAAGTAGGGTTCTGCGAATCGCATCCCGTCAAAAGGACAATAAAATGGTATCAAACTTTTCTCGGTCAGTGACGATAACGTCACTGACCGCTTTTTATGCATTCAGGTATAGATTGTACTTTTCTATTGAAGTAAGCAT
>CALLZZ010000031.1 GCA_937858235.1 uncultured Clostridia bacterium | reverse complement strand
ATCTCACTTCCCGTGTGCGTGTATTCACGGATGCGGAGGGAAATTTTAAGCCGGAGATCCTGACCGAGGCGATCCATTTGGAGCTGGATGGACTGGACAGGGAGAAGGTCTATGCCCTGAAGGACGCGAATGACAACGATGAGCTGTTCAAATATCTCATCATCACACAGTGCAATGCGCTGTCAAGTGTCCTGCCGGGGATGTTCCAGAAGATCGCGGATTATACCGAGCTTCTGTTCCCGGATAATATGCTGCGGGAAGGCAGCGTGATTGAGCAGATGGTCACGATGATCCCGGAGGACGACTGGAAGGATCAGGTGCAGATTATCGGCTGGCTGTATCAGTACTACAACACGGAGCCGAAGGACAAGGTTTTCGCTGACCTCAAGAAGAACAAGAAGATTACAAAAGAAAAGATTCCTGCCGCTACCCAGCTTTTCACGCCGGACTGGATCGTCCGCTACATGGTTGAGAACTCTCTCGGACGGCTGTGGGTGGAAGGACATCCGAATGATGACCTGAAAGCAAACTGGAAATATTATCTCGAGGAAGCCGAACAGGAACCGGAGGTACAGAAGCAGCTGGACGAGATTCACCAGGAGTATTCTGCCCTGAAGCCTGAGGACATCCGAGCTGTTGATCCCTGTATGGGCAGCGGTCACATAATTTGCTACATGTTCGACGTGTTGATGCAGATTTATGAGGCGTATGGGTATACAGCCCGTGACGCCGCTTCCAGCATCGTGCAGAACAATCTCTACGGCCTCGATATCGACGACCGTACGGCGCAGCTTGCTTATTTTTCCGTAATGATGAAAGCTCGTCAGTATGACCGCCGTTTCCTGTCACGCGGAATTCAGCCGCATGTTTATGCCATCATGGAGAGCAATCGCTTTGATCCAAATATGATCGATTCATTCACCGATGGCCGCAAAGATCTGAAAACTGCGATGAATTCGCTCATTTCCGATCTGCATGACGCGAAGGAATATGGTTCGATTCTTGACGTGAAGCCGGTGGACTTTCCGGCCCTTTATGCACGTTTTGCTGAAATCAGAAACCAGAATCCAAATATGTATACTTATCAGATTCTGGACGAGCTTCTGCCGTTTGTACAGATGGCAGAGGCAATGGCGCAGAAATACCATGCTGTGGTGACGAATCCGCCGTATTTAAGTGCTGCAAACATGTCTGGTGCTTTATCAGACTATGTAAGAGAAAATTATCCAACATCAAAAAGTGATCTCTGTACATGCCTTATTGAAAAAAGTTTTAGACTTCTTTACAAACATGGGTACAGTTCTATGATCACAATGGAAAGCTGGATGTCTCTCTCCAGCTTTAAGAATTTACGAGAATCAATGTTGCAGCAAAAAAATATTATTACTTTGTTACACATGCCTTATCTTGGAAAAGGAGGCACAAGCTTAGGGATAAATTTTGGAACTGCAGCTACAATTATTTTTAATAGTTCTATTTCTAATTACGAAGCTTTATTTTCACGCGTTATTTACACAGATTGCGATGAGGAAGGCGTTCCATATTCATTCCCTGTTAGAAATGAATACTACAACATTACGAAAGTAAGTAATTTTGAATTAATAGAAGGCAGCCCGGTTTCATCATATTATGCCACTAAGGAAATATTTGATTGCTTCAAAAAGGGGGAACTTGTTAGCGATATTGCGACACCAGCATCCGGAACAAGTACTGGTGACAATGATAGCTTCCTTCGTTTTTGGCATGAAGTGCCTGTTGGAAATATTAATTTTAATGCAAAAAACGGAGAATATGCGGCTTTGCGATGGTTTCCATGCAACAAGGGTGGTGCATATAGAAAATGGGCTGGTGACTATGAATATGTTATTGATTGGGAAAACGATGGGTATCGTGTAAAAAATTGCCCAAAAGCATATTTACGGAACGTTGGTAGCATTTTTAGGTCAGGACTTACATGGTCAAAATTGGGGTCTGGTGCATTTTCAATACGGTATTTTGGGACAGGGTTCATTTGTGAATCCATAGGATGCTGCCTTTTCAAAAAGAAGAATGATCTCCGCCCAGTGTTAGCATTACTGAATAGTAATGTGGGGACAAAATTATTATCTATCATAAATCCTTCGATGGGCAGACAGCCAGGATATATAGGTGCTGTTCCATATATTATGGATAACAAAGAGGAAACCCAAATCATTACATTAGTTGATAATTGTATTTCAATTTCTAAACATGATTGGGACTCCTTCGAAACCTCATGGGATTTCCAAAATCACCCTCTGACTCGCAATACACGTACCATCAAAGAGGCTTTCACCCAGTGGCAGACCGAATGTGATGACCGTTTCAATCAACTGAAAGCCAACGAGGAAGAGCTCAACCGCATCTTTATTGACATTTATGGCTTGCAAGATGAGTTGACGCCAGAGGAAGAAGACAAGGACGTGACCGTCCGCAAGGCTGATCTTGGTCGGGACATTCGTTCGTTTGTCTCCTATGCCGTCGGCTGCATGATGGGTAGGTATTCGCTCGATATGGATGGTCTTGCTTACGCCGGAGGCAATTGGGACAGCTCAAAGTACAAGACGTTCATCCCGGATAAGGATGCTATCATCCCGATTACGGATGACGAGTATTTCACGGATGACATTGTTGGTCGTTTCGTGGAATTCGTCAGAACTGTTTACGGGAGCGATACGCTCGAAGAGAATCTGAAGTTTATCGCAGATGCTCTTGATGAAAAGGGTTCGACCTCACGTGAAGTGATCCGGAATTACTTCCTGAATGATTTCTACAAGGATCACCTGAAGATTTATCAGAAGCGCCCAATTTACTGGCTCTTTGATTCCGGTAAGAAGAATGGATTCAAGTGCCTCGTGTATATGCATCGCTACCAGCCGGATACGATTGCCCGAATTCGTACGGATTATGTCCATGAGCAGCAGGCACGTTATCGTACGGCTATCTCCGGCTTAGAGCGTCAGATTAACGGCGCACCGACATCGGAGCGTGTCCGCCTGAACAAACAGCTGACAAAACTCAAGGATCAGGCGGAAGAAACTCGTCTGTACGAGGAGAAGATTCATCACCTCGCGGATCAGATGATTTCCATTGATCTCGATGACGGCGTGAAACACAACTATGCGATATTCCAGGATGTTCTGGTGAAGATAAAGTAAAGGAGGCGAGGCTTATGGCTCTGCCTGATTCAGATAAAGTTATACAGGAATTAAACCGCCGGTTTGCCGCGCCGCTCCCGGAGTTCTATCAGCGCCGGATCATTTTCTGGTACGATGATGATCGGGATTTCGAGGAGAAGGTTCAGATTG
>CALLZZ010000030.1 GCA_937858235.1 uncultured Clostridia bacterium | reverse complement strand
AGAACGACAAGCTGCCTGTCTACCAGATCAATCCGACCTACACGTTCGAGATGCTTTGCGAGGCGATCTGCAAGATTGAGGGCTTCAAATACAAGCCGCAGGACGGTTTCCACGGTCATTCCTCGGAGAAACGGTTCATCCACGTAACAACGGAATTCGTGAACGCGGAATACATCCGTTCCCTGTCACAGCACCTGGACGAGGGACAGTCTCTCCTGATATACGCGACGAAGATCCAGTCGGACATGATGCTGCCGGACAATATCGAGGTGAAGAAGATCCCGAAGGATCTCCTGGACAAGTGCGACTTTGAAAGCGAGGTGCGGTAAATGTCAGGAATCATAAACAGAATCAGATACGCCATGAGCCTGAGAACGCCGCAGGAGGAAGCTCTCTCTTACCTCGATGCCATCAGCACACACTGCGACTACAAGCGGGACGACAAGGAAACCGTCGAGGCAGCGGCTTCTGAATACTGTGAAAACGGTCGAAAAATAAAAACGAAGTTTGACTTCCCGTCCTTCTGCTATGCCATGGCGACAGGTATCGGCAAGACGCGCCTGATGGGAGCCTGCATCTACTATCTGTACAAGACAAAGGGATACAAGCACTTCTTCATCCTCGCGCCCGGAAACACCATCTACGACAAGCTGCGCAAGGAATCCAACCCGGCACACCCGAAATACATCTTCAAGGGACTCGAGGCCGAGATGAGCAGACCGAGAGTCTGGGACGGCGAGAACTACGACCAGTACCCGGTGAAGTACAAGCAGGGCTCTCTGTTTGTCGACCACACATCGGAGATACAGCTTTTCATCTTCAACATCGGGAAGATCTTCAACAGCAAGACGGACACGCAGTTCAACTTCCACAAGTTCAAGGAAACGCTCGGCGCATCCTTCGCGGATGTTCTGGCGCAGTTCGACGACCTGGTCATCTGCATGGACGAGGCACACCACTACTATGCCCCAGCTTCCATGAAGGCCATCAACTACCTCCGGCCGATTCTCGGACTGGAATTCACCGCCACGCCCAAGTCTCCTTCGAACGTCATCTACTCCTACGACGTGGCGCGCGGTGCCGCCGAAGGATACCTCAAGATTCCGGTCGTCATGGGACGCTCCAATATCGCCGGATACAGCCAGGACGACATCGAGGAGATGAAGATCCGCGACGGACTCACCCTGCACGAGCACCGCAAGTCCGTCCTGCGGGAATACTGCGCCAACAACGAACTGGACTACGTGAAACCGATCGTACTTATAGCCTGCAGAGACACGGACCACGCGAAGAAGATACGCGCCCTGATTGACAGCGACGACTTCATGCACGGGAAATACAAGGGAAAAGTCATCGAGATCCATTCCAAACAGACCGGCGAGGAATCCGAGGAGAACGTCCGCCTGCTGCTCTCCATCGAGAGCGCGGCGAACCCGATAGAGATCGTGCTGCACGTCTACAAGCTCAAGGAAGGCTGGGACGTGAACAACCTGTTCACTATCATTCCGCTGAATGCCGCGAAGAGCGACATCCTCGCCATGCAGACCATAGGGCGTGGCCTGCGTCTGCCATTCGGCGAGCAGACCGGAAACGAGGATCTGGACACCCTCGATATCGTGGCGCACGATCACTACCGGGAACTGGTAGACGAAATCAGGAACAGCAACATATTCCGCTACCGCGACCTGGACAAGTCCGGCATCGAGGACTCGGAATCCGTGGACGTGTCCAGCACCTTCGAGGAAGGACAGCTCTCGTTCATCGACGAGGCCATTACGTCAGCCGGAATCAAATCCTTCGAGCAGGTGCGCAATCCGCAGACACAGCTCGAAATCTATCAGGCATACGTGAAAAACTTCATGGCTTCACAGCGGAAAAACAGGAAGTCTGATGATCCGAATCAGCTGAGTCTTTTTGACGTAGTGCCGGAAGTCATGCAGACCGGCGGAACTCCGGCTGCTGCACCGATCACACAGGATACCGGCAGTGCGCCTGCGCCCGGAAAGAAGGAAGGCGGCAGACGCCCGATGACGCAGGAGGAATTTGCGAAAACGGTCACGGAATACTCGGCGAAAGCAATCTCCGTGCCGAAGATCCTCGTACAGACTACGTCCGAGGT
>CALLZZ010000029.1 GCA_937858235.1 uncultured Clostridia bacterium | reverse complement strand
AACGCCTGCTGGAAAGCGGAGGATCGGAGACCTCTTCTTCGTCTGGAAGCAAATCTGTTGATGAACTGGCACAGGAGGTCATCCGCGGGGACTGGGGCAACGGCGAAACGCGCAGGCAGCGCCTGACCGCCGCCGGATATGATTACGCCGCCGTGCAGGCGAGGGTCAACGAGATTCTGGCCGGGGAGAAAACGGAACCCACACCGGCATATGGAACCTACACCGTGGCCAAAGGCGACACGCTCTGGGGCATCGCCGCCAAAAAGCTCGGCAGCGGCACGCGGTACAAGGAAATCAAGACGCTGAATGGGCTGAGCTCGGACACCATCTGTGCCGGGCAGAAGCTGAAATTGCCGAAATAAGTGAATATACCTGCCCGTCAGCCCCTCGCTGTCCAATATGGATGGTGAGGGGCTATTTTTTGTGCTTTTCTTCGTCAAATGACACTACTCATCTCCAGTGGGAAGTGAGGATAAGAAACCCTCGGACTGGAGGAAGGCACATGACGAACACACAAAAAGAGCTGGTACGTCAATTGCGTCAGCAAGGATGTGGCTACACCGACATTGCCACAAAGCTATCTATATCAAAAAACACAGTTAAATCGTTCTGCCAGAGGAATGCTCTGCGGCTTATGTCTGAAAAGAAAGAACCACAATGCCGGAACTGCGGTGCGCTAATGCCCATCACGGATAAATCCAAAACACGGCAGTTTTGCTCCGACAAGTGCCGTGTGCTGTGGTGGAAATCCCATAACCGAAAAGTATATCCAAAACCGATTTATCGACTTGTATGTCAAAACTGTGGAGCGTACTTCCAGAGCATAGGAAACCCACGCCGGAAATACTGCTCCCATGATTGCTATATCTCTGCGCGTTTCGGCAAGGAGCGTGATGGTGATGAGTAACGGGTATTATGATACCATTCTCGCCTATAAATCGGCCATGGCACAGGCAGGGTTAATGCTTTCAAAAGGCATCATTTCTGGCGATGAGTACGCCATAATTGATACAATGATAGCGGAGAAACACGGCTTATGTTTGTGTAGTTTATTCCGAGAAAACGACTTGCTATATAGCAGTATCAGGGGTAATATGTCACACTGCAAGAAGGTGACAAGATGCCAAAAACAGTAAGTAAACTGCCACAAAAGCCACGATTGGCACGCCTAAAGAGAGTAGCTGCCTACGCCCGCGTTTCGTCTGGCAAGGATGCGATGCTGCACTCACTCTCATCACAGGTCAGCTATTACAGCAGGTTGATACAGGGACACGAGGGCTGGGAGTACGCAGGGGTTTATTCTGATGAAGCTCTGACTGGAACAAAGGAAAGTCGTGATGGTTTCCAAAAGCTGCTTGCCAGCTGCCGCGCTGGCAATGTGAATATAATACTGACAAAGTCCATCTCCCGCTTTGCTCGGAACACGGTGACATTGCTTGAAACTGTCCGTGAACTGAAAGCGATGGGGGTGGATATTTTTTTCGAAGAGCAGAACATTCACACGATGAGTGCCGAGGGAGAGCTGATGCTTACCATCCTTGCATCCTATGCACAAGAGGAGAGCCTTTCTGCCAGCGAAAATCAAAAATGGCGCATTCGAAGAGCCTTTGAAAACGGTGAGCTCATCAACCTGCGTTTCCTTTTCGGCTATCGTATCTCGAAGGCGGGGATTGAAATTGACGCGCAGACGGCTCCAATTGTTTGTGAAATTTTCCAGCGGGTCATCGCTGGTGAGAGCTTCAGCTCCATCAGCCGAGACTTAAACAAGCGCGGTGTTACCTGCGCTCTTGGCGGCAAATGGTGTGCACAGCGCGTCAGAGAAACGGTCAGCAATGAGAAATACATCGGCAACGCACTTCTCCAAAAAACCTATAGGAATAACCACTTGGAGAAAAGACAGCTTCCGAACAACGGTGAGTTGCCGATGTTTTATGCCGAGGAAACTCATCCATCCATTATCGACAAAAATACCTTTGAAGCTGCGCAGGTTGTTGTGAAAATGAAGCGGGAAGCAACAAAAGACAGACCGCATCCACAAAAAAGTGAGTTTACAGGAAAAATCTACTGCCCATTCTGCGGGAAGAACTACAAGCGGAACACGAGCAATGGCTCGGTCGGATGGAATTGTTCAACTT
>CALLZZ010000028.1 GCA_937858235.1 uncultured Clostridia bacterium | reverse complement strand
ATCCCTGACCCAGCGTGACGAGCTGTCCGTCCCGGCTCTTTTTATCGGGGACAACGGGGCGCTGCTGGGGCACTTGGTTCAGACGGAGGGTTTTTCCCTGCTGTTTTCCCTCCTCCTGATTTTCCTTGGGGCGGCGATGGCGCTGGTATCCCTGACCTTTGTGAGAAAGCTCCCCTCGGGCACCTCTTTTCTGTGGCTGGGGCTGTTCTCCCTGTCGGCAGGGGTTTGGGTGCTTGGGGAATGTAATTTAGCGGCGTTTATCATCCCCTATCCGGCCCTGATGTATACCATGACCTATGTGGGGCTGTTCTGTGTGACAATTCCCTTCCTGCGGTTCGGACTGGTGGTGCTGAACCCAAGGAACAGGCTGCCCTTTTCGGTTATGCTATGGATACATTATGTGTCGGTGGCGGGGGCGTTTCTGCTCCAGCTCACAGGCAGGATGGATTTTATCAAAAGTCTGTACTGGTTTCACATCATTGCTCCCCTTGGGTTTATCGCTTTTGCGGTCTGCCTCGTGCTGGAGATGTTCAAAAACCATAGCCCGGCGGCAAAGCGCCTTGCCCCCGCCGTGCTGCTGCTGTCGGCTTCCACCGTGCTTGAGGTCATCAATTACTGGCTGAACCTGACCGGGACTTTCACCCTGTTTTTTCAGCTTGGGGTGCTTGCCTTTGTCATTTCCCTCGGTATCGCCAGCGGCTACTATGTCAGGGAGTCCATGGAGAACGCTGCGGAGAAAAACCGGCTGGAATACGAAATGACGGTCATGGAGCGGCAGCTTACCCTCCAGCGGCAGCAGTATCAGAAAATTGCGGAAGATAACGAGCTGGTCAAGATGCAGCGGCATGATCTGCGGCATCAGTTTGCGGTACTGCGCAGCTTAACGGGGGACGAACAAAAGCTGAATGACTACATTGACAGACTGGCGGCGGGCGTTCCTTCCTCCGATGCTGTTCGGCTTTGTGAAAACTATGCCGTGAACGCTGTAGCGGCACACTATTATGCGATGGCGCAGCAGCATGGGATTGAGCTTTCCGCACAGCTTACCGTGCCGCAGAAATTAGAGGGCGGAGTGGAAAGCGATCTGTGTATCGTAGTGGGTAATCTCTTGGAAAACGCCATCGAAGCCTGTGAGCGAATGACAGATGGTAAGCGGTTTATTCACATAGACAGCGGATTAGAGCATGGTGTGTTGACTCTTACAGTGGATAACAGCTTCATCGGCAAAATCCGTAAGCGGGACGATGTTTTCCTGTCCTCCAAGCGCCGGGGTAACGGTGTAGGCATATCCTCTGTGATAGCGGTGGCAAAAAAACATGGCGGCAATGCCTGGTTTGAAGAAAGGGACGGCTTGTTTCAGGCTTCGGTGTATTTGAGGGTTGAGCCTGTGTCAGCTGGGTAATACTGATCCGACACTAACCTGTCGGTTTTGTCAGGCTTTATTTTTTCCCAGAAAGGAGGTGCAAGTATGATTTTTAGCTTTTGGATCGAAGCGACACCTTGCCTCTTGCGGCGGGAAAAACACCAGATAAAAACGCAGCTTTTAGACTAGAGTGCAGGAATAGGCGAGTAGCAGACTCGCCGCCTTCAACCAGATCATCGTTGCCGAGCAGCTTGAGGAAACGCTCAAAAAGTTTGAGAACACCCACCGGAAAAGCGTCTGCGGTTTGAAAATACCCATGAACCGCTTATTGACCGTGAAACATGGGACATCGTGCAGAAGGTGCAGCAGGGCAAGTGCAGGCCCAACAAGATGGGTGAGCAAGAAATCAGCACTGGAAAAGACACCATGCTGAACGCCGACAGTTTCATGGCTGTTGTAGATAGGTACACTGATATTCAGAAACTAACGCCTGAAATTGTGCGGGAGTTTATCGACAGGATTGTGGTGCATGAGCGTTCCGAGCCGTACAAAAAGAAGAACTATACCCAGCAAGTTGATGTCTATTTCAACTTTGTTGGCAGATTGTAAGAAAAGAGATTTGCCGTAGGACTTAAAAATCCTACGGCAAATCTTAAAAATTGAAAACATCCTTATTAAACCGGGGCATTAGTGGTTGTCGTTTTGTATATACTAATTATATTATTCATCAAAATTTATTTTAATAAGTGAATTTGTTAATAAAGCTATACATAAAATGAAAAATCAAATTTATCACTATATCCTATGTGATGGGTGGTATGTGATGGGCTATCATCATATTCATTATATACCATACCGTCAAAAGTAAGAACTGGAGCACCTTTTTTCAATTCTAAAAGTTTGGCTGATCGTGTATCGGCACGAGAAATTTTAATAGTACGAGTGCCCGGATGTACAACCATACGTATGTTTTCCATATTATCGCGTATCGATTGAAACAATGAACCATTTTCTAAATCGCATTCCAATAAAAAGGCATATTTCATTGGGAAACAAGTTGTTTCAATTACGACAGGTATATCGTCTGCAAAACGCAGACGCTCAATATAAATAACTTTACTATCAAGTGATAATTTCAGTTTTTTTAAAATATTTTCATCAGGGGACTCTTCAATATCACAACGTAATACTTTTGCAGAGGCTTTCATATTGTTCATTTTACAAACCTCTGAAAAGCTGGTCACTGACTGTGTAAATGCACGACGAAAGGGTTTTCTTAAAACAAAAGTACCTTTTCCTTGTTTCTTTATCAGTACCTTTTCTTCTACTAATTCAGTTATGGCACTTCTAATTGTAATAATGCTGACACCATACATTTCGGATAATTTCTCCTGTGAAGGCAACTTTGATCCAACTTTGTAATATCCACTGTGGGTTTTGTCTAAGATGTCATCCTTAACTTGTTTATATAAAGGAACAGCACTAGCATTATCCATCACCGTTTCCTCCTGTTTAGCTATAATATGATACATCTATAAAAATAAAGACATCATTATTATAGCATATTTATTTGTAAAATATCAATTATTAGATAAAATAGCCAACGTCAATGAGTATTTTGAAATTAAATTCATTTTTAAATTGTCTTTTCAGTAGTGTTTTCTGTTCAATGAACTTATCTCATTTATAATCTTTAAATAATATATTTCCTTGAGAATCATAGGCTTTGATTTCACTTAATTTACTTTCACCTTTCCAAGTGAATAAAAACATATCATCATCGTAAAATTCTGTTTGAGATAATGTTCTTCCATCATCTAAATATAGCTCAACT